>CAZOCP010000013.1:0-20020 GCA_964578345.1 Candidatus Woesearchaeota archaeon | reverse complement strand
CTAAATGCGAGAAAAATAATTGCTCCCCATGTAATATTCTTAATCAAATTTATTCTTATTTTCGTAGTATTAAATTAATCATAATTCCTATAAAACTTAGAATTCTCTTCTAGGCCTAAACCTATTAGAAGGCTTTCTATCATAGAAGCTTTTCTTCCTATCATTTCTGTCAGGATCGAATGGAGTTGCTTCATTGACCACAACAGATCTTCCGTCAACATCTTTTCCGTTCATTTCTTCAATTGCTTTAGTAGCATCAGCATCATTTGTAAATGTTACAAAACCAAAGCCTTTAGATCTGCCTGTATCTTTAAATATAACTACCATCGCTTCTTCAATTGCTCCATATTTTAGAAAAAGTTCTTTTAGTTTTTCGCTATCAACACTATAAGGTAAATTCCCCACATACAACTTCTTATTCATCGTTTCCGTTCCTTGTAAGTTTCAATTTGATACAATCGCTTATCTTTCTCAGGATTATTCAATACTTAGGGTTTATAAAACTTTCTACCTGTTTGCATTGTTGCCTTAAAGGGACTTGAAAAGTAATTTATGCGCAGTTTTCTTTCTGCTTTTATGGATAATCTTACAAAGGTACAAAGAAGCTATTGTATGAGCAGGATTAAAAGTAAGAATATAAAGCCAGAAAAAACACAAGAAGAAAACAATGGGCTTTATTTATCAGCCTAAAGCTTTTAGAAATCCTGATTTTATTAATTATAAGAAGAAAATAGTTGTTTTTATTGACGGGTGCTTCTGGCATAAATGCCCAAAGCATTATATTCAACCCAAACCAAATAAATTCTGCTGGCTTCCAAAACTGAATAGAAATCAAACAAGGGATAAAGAGTCCCAACAACGCAACAATACGCAAGAACTAAATGTTTAAAAAGACAGAAATAAGAAATATCTTAAGGTTTTGACGAAAGATTAGAGATCAAATTTCTCTTCTTACATCTTAATTTTATCAAACAACATGAACAACCAAAGATTCCGCAGAAGAGATCCTATAGCAAGATTAATTTCTTGTATATGTGGTGCACAGGCAAAATTAATAAAACGCAGAAACTTTCCACATGGAAGAAAATCTGTAGGAAGACCGTATAGTTTATATAAATGCCAATCATGCAATAAAGAAGACATGTTAAATAAATTCCAGGAGGTTAAAAGATGAATCAATTCGGTGGAAATAATAGAAGTTTTGGCGGCGATAGGGGCGGATTTAGAAGGAACAACTTTGATAGAGGCCCAGTAGAAAAGCATAAAGCAATATGCTCTGATTGCAAACAAGACTGTGAAGTGCCTTTCAAACCAACTGAAGGCAAACCAGTTTATTGCAAAGAGTGCTACCCTAAACATAAAAAGCCTAGAAGGTTTTAACTTTCTAAATTAAAACTAAGGCATCACCAAACCCTCTGTGTTTGTACCTTGGCTTAAACCTCGAGGTTTAAGCTAAGGTATAACAAATGGACTTTTGGATAGGTAAAAAACGGGAAAGCATGTATTTGGTTCTGAAGGTTGAAATATTAGCTAAAAACTAATTAAACAGAGACTACCATCTCTGATCCTGGTAGTTTCTCGTCATTTCTTTTGATAGTAGAAGTGGTTATATTTTATTTAGTCTTACAACAGCCAACGGCTTGCCAATCCTGACCTTTATTTTAGCACCTTCTCTTAATTTTATTAATTTTAGAGAATCTATAGAAAGAAATGCTTGGGTGTCGCTTAAAGAAATAACTTCAATTTCCTGAGAGTCTTTTATTTCTCCATGAATATTCATAAGCGAAGAAAGTCTTCCTTTATAGGGCTCTGCCAAAATAAATCTCGCTTCATCTGCATTTTTGTTAAATTGATTGCCGTTTGGAAATAAATAGCGAGAAGCAGAATTATACCATCCAGTTGAGCCAGTTCCTGTCGTTATTATCAGCCCAGAACCTTTCTGCTCTTCTGTTGCACCATTTAATTTTATGACATGTCTTGACATATTGAAGCGCCTTTCTTCTCCGATGTATATTTCTGAAATTGCCGGATCGTCTATTTCTTTTCCATCTATACTTATCTTGAGTCTAGTCCATTTCTCTATATTAAACTTTTTTTCTAAAATTAAAGGCAAGAATGCCTCTAGTTCATCTGTATTCATGGAAGTTAAAGCCCCCTCGCTTCTTTCCGGGTCTGAGTTTATACCTAATAAAGGAACATCTTCTAAGAAATGAGAGACGTATTGAAAGTGATTATCTCCTCCAAAAGAGATTATTAATTCATATTTTTTTATTATATCTCTTGTTATCTTATCTCTTTCTATAATATCAGAATCTTTAAGCAAATCTTTTATCTTTTTCAAACTCTGTTTCTGTCTTTGATGACTCTCAATTATTTTATCTGCATTCACTCTTTCTTTTTTATAGAATTCTGAAAGCTCAGATTCAGTAAGATTCAACCTTTTTAGGTCCCACTCAAATTTTGTTAACTTTGGGACTATTAATATCTCTTTAGGTTTCATTTTATAAATTGTTATTTTGGATGATTTATATATTTTAAGTATTTCTTAATATATGATGTTTAAGAAAGTTCAATTTAGCATTATTCTTATTAAGATGAGCAAGGGCATCCTAATCAAAATTATCAAATTGTAATTACGTAGTAATAGCACAATAAAAAAGTTTATAAACCTCATATTCTTAGAATAAATATGACAAAGACAGCAACACAATTTAAAGTATATACTGGCAGGAATATCGACCAAATGTCTTTAATGTTAGCGCAAGGAATTGTTCCTCTGCCCGTAGTTGGATTTATGCAGAATAGAGAAGGAATAATTAGACAGTTCGGAGATATTTATGCAGATACAAGTGATTTGGCTATCTATGGGGCAAGCGGGCTTCTGATGAGATTAAAATGGTTTTGACTGTAGATAATCAAGGTAGATTAGACGCGAGGAACGAAGTGTGTTTGTTTGTGGAGAAAGTTTAAACGTAGCGTAGGAGCAAATCAGAATTATTTTTATAATAAAAATAACTCAAAAGGAAAATTAACAACTGCGTTTAATCTTACAAGTTGAACGAAGAATTTGTCCATCAATGAATAAGAATAAGACAAACCTTGGGTCAACCTGCTGGTTTTGCACGAAGCAAAACATTTTTGTTAAAAAATGAAGCAGTTGCCGTTCAATAGTGATTAGGCGAATTGCATAGCAACCTCTTGCTGTGAACTAAGAACCAAGAGTAGTTAAAACTCACAAGATTTGCTCTTGAGTGTAATTTCTAAGCTATTTTAATCCATTTAGAAGTTGTTGGGTGGGAAGTTAGAATCTGGCACGCATTTTTTCGTTCGTGGGGCTGACTGGTTTTTTGCTTCTTTTTCTAAAAGAAGAGTTTAGAGGAGGGCAACTTTGTTATTAAGATTAGTTAGGCAATTTTGGGGGGAGAGGTATAGAACTTCCACCATCGGTGATAGAAGAATCTCCAGTTAGCCAAAAATAGATTCCAACACCGACTGCTAATAAGATTAAGACTATCAAAACCCATATCCAAGCTGAACCTTTTTTATTTTCCATCATTTTTTAGTTTAATGTATTTAGTTTACTTATGATTGCTTCTTTACTAATTAAATTAAATTCAAATTCAGTGTCTGGATGTCGCATAATACTCTCTCTAGATGACCTAAAGGATATCAAACTCTTTGCATTCCAATAACATCCTGTGCTTTCCAAACAACCCGTTCCAAAATTAACTTCCGTCATATACCAAGGATAATTGCAAGAACCATAGGTATAATCCCTTGTTAAATTGTTGGTGGCATTGTAAAGGCATTCTTTAAAATTGATATAGTCTAAATAAACATTACCAGGAGCATCGTCATAATAAACTGTTTGATTGAGAACGCCAGAACACCACTTAGGACATCCCTCTAGGTCTACATTAGGTCTTTCAGACATATCAAATAAACTTCCCGTATTTTCATATTCATCTCCTAAATTTGCAATAAAATGACCAAATTCATGGATTAGTGTTGGCCAAGCCAAATTTTCTTTACCATTAAATTCCCTTGTTCTTCCCAAGTCAATTATATCTCCTCCTTCTGCACCAAAATCAAGGTTTTTGTTTATTACGATCGCAGTATCGTCTGAGACATCTAAATCAACACAATCTCTGGCAATAGATTTAACTTTATTTTGTGCGTTTCCAGTCAAATAAGAATCTCCAGAGTTTCTATCAAAACTATAATTGTCTGGTAAATCTACCCTCCATATATTAAATTTATTCTTATACTCTTTCATGGGTTCGACATCGAAGAATTTTTCATTGAAAGCTTCGACATCTTGAATCCAAAGACCATTATTGTTGTAACTATCTGGAATATAAATTAAATCAATCTTATCATCAGAATTTCCACTATATACTACTTTCTCGCAAGCATAGTTATTTACTTTTCCGAGTGTGCAAGTTTTATTTATTTTCATCAAAATGGGTTTAAAATAATCTTCAACCCCGATCTCTTGAGACATAAATCCTTCGAGATACGAAGAAGAGTCTGAATCCGTTAAAGCATAAACTTGTGCTGTCGAATCCCAAAAATTAACTTTTTCAATTATACAATCTCCTTTAATTTCTTCCCACGAGAAACCCGGGAATAATTGAAGAACAACTTGCCAACCCTCTTCTAATCTCAAAGGACAATAATCTTCTGTACAAGGAATAGTTCCTGCTCTTAATGCGTCAGAAGTTTCCTTATAATTTTGGGAGTCTAACCAATACGTATAAAATAAAAAATCACAATTTTCTGAAGAATAAACCCAGTTTACGGGCAAGGAATTTTGTTTGTTTGGTTCAGAAATAGACCAAATAGACTTTTGATAATCTGAGAGAGGAGAAGAACTCCAATCTTCTATTCTGCCCCCCACATAGTAATCAATATGATTATCTGGCAAAATTGAAGCGTTTGGTTCATACATATAAACATAATTTAAATTTGTTGCTTGAATATTTCCTCTTTGGTCATCTTGTTTCCAGCAAGTTGCTTTACCAGTTACAGCATCTCTTCCATTTAAAATTGGATAAGGTAAAAAATTCCATCCTGTTTTTATGTGATAAGTTACTTCGTACAATTCAGAAGAGAAGATAGGATATTGCTGTGAAATCTCCAAGTAATTTGGATGATTGGGCATAACCTTATTGACTTCTACTACACCATCAAAAGCTCCTAACCCTGCAGAAGCTAAATTTATTAATAACAAAAAAATAACTATTGAAACCAAAATTATTCCGAAAATTCTTTCTTTCATTTTATAATCTTAACAAGCATTGACATTAAAAGTATCACATTCATCTTGGCAACAAAAAGTTAATGTTCCAGATTTGTCTCCTGTTAATTCTCCTCCAGTTACAATATGCAATCCTGAACTCTCAATTCCCTCGACATAAGGATTTGGTGTTGGAATCTTGTTTAACGAGAAACCTTCCACAACTCCTGAATTAAGTGTAAGGGTGCAGTCCCTTCCAAGAACAGTTTTTGAATATTTCGCACTCTTTTTTACTTCAATATCAACAGTCGTCTGAAGAGTAATATCTCTAAAGTTATCTCCATTTTTTTCGCAATTCCTATAAACATCTTTAATCTCGAGAGAATTTATTTTTATGGGTTTTGCTTCTCCATAGAAATTCGCATAAATAAAATAACCTCCCAAAATTAAGACTAAGATTAAAATAGCAGAAAAAATTAACTTCTTTCCCATAGACCTGTAACCAATAACTAATTTAAAAATGTTTGTTTTAGAGGTGGCTCTATGGTAAGAATTTATTCTATTTGATAAGTCAAACAAGATGAAAGCTTTATATATGCCCTACAGTTTATAACTTTATGAAAAGTAAATTGGCAATTATCAGTTTTATTCTTGGGCTGATTTCCCTTATTTCCCTGCCTCTGTGGAATGCTCAGGTAGGTACAATAATCTCGCTTTTAATGATTCTTAGCGGACCAATAGGTTTGATTTTAGGAATTGTTTCAATCTTTATCATTAAAAGAAACAACCTTGAAGGAATGTGGTTTGCTATTTTAGGTATTCTGTTTTCCCTAATTAGTATCGTAGTGATGTTAATTATCGGTTTGGGGATAGGCGGCGCACTAAGTTTTGTTTGATAACAATTTCTTCTATTGGGTGGGAAAACAAATTTCTTTTTGTATTTACGAGGTAATTTCGCTTAAACAGGAATAACTGAAGATGGAAGAAAGGCCTTAGGACTTATCAGCCCTTCACAAGAAAGAGTGTCTAGTGCAATCACTTTAACCGATGAGATCTATGAGGGGTTTAAGGGATCTGGAGCTATTCCGCTTTCAAGAAAAAACAGGAGTTTACTCGCCACAGCCGTTGCGTGTCGTCTGCTTGCATGAAGTGCAGAATACAGCGCAATTACCTAAGCGTTTAGCTGGACCTCCACACTGAGGGCAAACAAGGCCTTCATCGCTAAATTCAGTAAGCGCTTTCTGCTCCTCATATTTTGCATCTTGCTCTAATTTGGGAATTTCAACAACAACTCTCTTATCTCCTGCTCCAAAAGTGTTTAGCATAAATTGCGCGATATAATCAACTATAGAAGAGGCTGTTCTTATCACAGACTTATCTTTATCTAATTCTCCACCTTGTACATTTCTTACAAAGCCTGAAGGTTCAAATTTTTGATGGCGGAATTTATTAAAAAGTATATCTACAGGTATTCCATACTGTAAATTCAATGAGACAGATGAAGCCCATGAACCAACTAATCCATTTATAGTTGAGCCTACTTTAGACATAGTAACAAAAATTTCTCCTGGAAAGCCATCATCATATAAACCTATTGTTAAATAGCCTTTGTGGCCGGCAATCTCGAAGCGGTGATTAATCGCTTTGCGAGTTTGAGGCATATCTCTCTGATGAGTCTTTGATTCTACAATTTCAAGCTTCTTCTTAGTCATCTCTCCCTGAGTCTTCTGAGTATTCAAAGGCTGCGAGCGCTTGCTGTTTTCTCTATAGATTGCAACTGCCTTCAATCCCTGCTCCCAAGCAAATACATATGCATCAACTATCTCTGAGACTGTTGATTGTTCTGGCATGTTAATTGTTTTGCTAATTGCTCCTGATACGAATGGCTGAGTTACTCCCATAATCATTATATGACCTCTATAATGAATAGAGCGCTTGCCTTTTGCAGGTTTAAAAGCACAATCAAAAACAGAAAGATGCTCTTCCTTTAAATAAGGTGCTCCTTCAATAGTATCATTCTTGTCAATATATTCTAAGATAGATAATGTTTGTGATTCATTATATCCTAAAGTTCTCAAAGCAATAGGCACAGAACGATTGACAATTTTAAGCATACCCCCTCCCGAGAGTACTTTATATTTGACTAAAGCTATGTCTGGTTCAATGCCTGTTGTATCGCAATCCATCATAAACGCTATGGTTCCGGTAGGTGCTAGAACCGTCATCTGAGAATTTCTATAACCGAATTTTTCTCCCAATTCAAAAGCATCTGACCAGCAATCCCATGCTTCATTCACTAAATTCTTTAGATGATAAGGCATTTTAGTTACTTCAATTTTTTTAACGTTTTCACGATGTAATTTTATCACTTCAAGCATTGATTCTCTATTTTTAGAAAATCCTGGAAAAGGTCCAATACTTGCTGCTAATTCTGCAGAGGTTTTATAGGCCTCTCCACACATAATAGCTGTAATCGCCGCTGCAACTGCTCTTCCTTCTTCTGAGTCATATGGCAATCCTAAGCTCATCAGTAAAGCTCCAAGATTTGCATATCCAAGACCAAGAGGCCGGTAATCTCTAGAATTTCTCGTTATTCTTTCTGTAGGATAACTGCTCCCATCTACAATAATATCCATAGCTATACTAAATGTTCTTACTACTGACTTGAATTTCTCAACATCAAAACTTCCGTCTTCTTTCAAAAATTTCATTAGATTTATCGATGCTAAATTGCAGGCAGTATCATCTAAAAACATATATTCACTGCAAGGATTGCTAGCATTAATCCTTCCTGAATTTTTACAAGTGTGATATTTATTAATAATACTATCAAATTGCATTCCAGGATCACCGCAAATCCACGTCCCTTCTGCAATTTTAGCTATTATGTCTAGTGATTTAAAAGTCTCACAAGTTTTTCCTGAACTAACAAATTTGGTTTGCCATTCTCCATTTGATTTTACTGTATCCATAAATGAATCAGAAACTCTTACAGACATATTGCAATTTTGGAAAAATATGCTGCTATATGCTTCCCCATTCATTCCTCCTGAATAGCCCTGTTCAATTAAAGCCCATGCTTTTTTTTCTTCATTTTGCTTTGCCAATATAAAAGATATTATATCTGGATGATCCACATTTAATATCTCCATTTTCGCAGCTCTTCTGGTTTTTCCTCCTGACTTTATGATATTTGCATAAGAATCATATCCTTTCATAAAGCTGACTGGGCCAGAAGCTCTGCCCCCTCCAGTAATTCTTTCTTTTGAACTGCGAAGAGGAGAACGATTCGTACCAGTACCAGAGCCACCTTTAAATAATATTGCTTCTGATACTTGAAGAGCTAAAATTGACTCCATATTATCTTCTATGCTTTGTATAAAGCATGCAGAGCATTGTGGTCTATCGTCACTCTTATTTCCAGGAAATATAGAATCCGTTGCAGAATCCCACTTATATGCTGAAACCCCTCCTGCTTCTTTATTATATTCCCAAATCCCAGCATTAAACCATACTGGAGAATTAAAAGTGGCTAGTTGGTTTAGGCATATCGCCACAATTTCGTCAGTAAGAATATCACTCTGCTCCTTATCAAAATATCCTTGTAGAAAAGCTTGTCTTCCGATAAATCTAGATACTCTTCCTATTATCTTCTCAACTGAATTTTCTCTCTCTCCTTTAGCTTGGTCACCCCAGAAATATCTGCTAGCAACTACCTTAATAGCTAAAGAACTCCAAAAATCAGGCCTTTTGACTTCAGGCTGAGTGAATATTAATTTACCTGAGTCGTCTGTTACCTTAACATCTTCTGCAATCCATTTAATGAGATTTCCATAAATATCATATTCAAACGGGCTCTTTCCTTCAAAAGTAAAGAACCTTTGCATTCTGCTCTTTCCTTCAAAAAATTGCTGAAGTTTATCCGGCGTCATTTGCTCAGCTCCCCTATCAAGTTGCTTTTGACTTCTTTTCCTTTATTTTGCAGTTTATCTTCAATTAATGTTATCATTGCCTCTATTTTTTCAAGCGATACTAACCTTTCCTCACACGCACACAGTATCCCTCCCTTTAATTTTTCACGATCAAAATCTTCTCTCCGACCGTCTTTTTTGACAACTCGAATATCTAATTTCTCTAGTACTTCATGCGTATTGAAGCGCTTTTTGCACTTTAGACATCCTCGCCTCCTTTTTGTAATGAATCCGCTGTCCCTCTTATCACCAAACCCTCTGTGTTTGTACCTAGGCTTAAAAGCCGAGGTTTGTCTGGGGTTTGGCGAGACAAAAAACAAACTGCACAAATGCATCCCTGGATTTTAAACCGCAGTTTGTTCTTTTGCATCAACAACCCTTGTTTCAGGGCATAGACAAAAAAGACAGTTCGTACATTACTTCAATAGATTGTGTTTTATCTTATTACTTCACACAACCCATTGTTTTATATTAATAGATTAAGTTTTGCATATTTAAATATTTCTATAACATTTTTTTTATCGTCGGTTTACAATTGAATAAAAATATTATTGTTTTTTAAGTGATAAATTAAAATTATTTAAAATGGAGACTTGCAGAATTTTTACTGCATCTAAAACTCTTTTGTCAGGAGAGAGAATAGAAACAAAATCTTCTTTCGAACGCACTGCCCTAAAGATTCTTTGTAAAAATTCTCTCCGAGCTTTATCCTGATAAAACTCCCAGAAATTTTCGGGGTGCGTTTTTCTTAAAATTTTCCAAAATATGCCTCCAAGGTTGGGATTTGGATATTTTGTAAAGATTATAGAATTGCACATGTCTCCTGGAAAGTCTACTCCTCTTGTGCATTTTGTTGTGAATAAGATATCTATAAATTTTGATTTGAATAAAGATATTCTACTCCCGTCCTTATCCTTCTTTTGTATATCTAAAAAATTTTCTTTTTGAAGTATATTTAATATATTATAATCTAATGCCTCTTTTTCCGTCGGCAGATCTTCATAAGCATTTACATGCACTAAAGTAGGCTTCCCTGCGGATTCCACACATTTACTTAACGAAAAAAGATATTCTTTTCTTGCATTCTTATTATTTATAAAATGCGAGCGAGGGCATGCAAACTCCTTTCCAGTCAATTGAATCTCTACAGTGCCCTGCAGAGAAACTTCCGCGTCTATAAAATAAACTTCATTTATACCAAATATCTTATTCAGTATTTTTTCATTTGGGAAAGTTCCAGACATTAAAACTAAGGATTTATTTTTATCTATAATATCCTGAAATCTTTTAGAGAGGTTTGCGCTTACTAACTGCACTATTAAATCTTCGTTATCCCTTCTAAAAGTTAAATATGTGTCTTCAAGAATTTCTTTAAAGATCTTTGCAGATTCTAAGGCCTTGTTTGCATAATTCTCTGTGTCAAGAATAATTTCTGCTTCTATTTCAGGATTCTTTAATATTAATTTAAGGATTTTTTCTATCTTTGTTTCTGAAACATGAAAAATATGCTGTTCATTGACTCCAAGGGCTTGTTTATTTTTCTCCTCTGACTTCAACAGCTCTAAAATTTCTAAGATTATCTCTTTAGCATTAATATCATTTGGTATTATTGTGTTTAGAGACTTTGCAAGAATCGTCAGATTTATTTCTTCCTGCGTGCAGAAACTATCTAGAAATTCGTCTGCTTCATCTATTATATCTACTTCTGTTTCAGGCTTTCTGTCTAATGCTACTTCTATTTTGTATTTTGCAGAGTTGAATATTATCACATCTGCTTCCAGATAGGCTAAATATTGATCATAATATGAACAGCCTTTTTTTCTATGGTAGAATATAAATTCTTTAGATGATAACCCTTTATATCTCATCTTTTTTGCATCCCTCAGTTGTGTAAGCTCAAAATTTGCAGGAATTATCGGGCTCCAATATGGATTAGCTGGAGCTATTGAAAGCCTTTTTAGCAATCTTACTTGAGGATTTATCTTGTTTATTATTAAAGGATTCTCTAAATAATATCTCTTAAGATATTCATAGTTTTTGTCAGTTATTTTTATATTTTCAGGGAGAATAGGGTCTGCACAAGAAGAGCCTGATTTAATAATTGAATCATGATTTTCCCTGCCTGTGATTGTTGCGATTTTCATTTTTACGCCGTCTTTCTTTAAAACATATTTACTAGATGTATAATCGTCTTCGTACTGCTTCTGAAGAGCTTTCACAGGAACTACAATGCTGCTTTTTCCCAGAATGCGTGCAACGTTAAGAGCAATTGCTGATTTGCCTGTTCCGCACATTCCTCTCAAAAAAATTAATTTTCTGCCGGATTTTATGCCTTGAATAACTTCTTTAACCACATCTTCTTGCGATTTTCCGTTTGAAAAAACCAGCGGCGGCAAAAATTTTTCATTTGAATGCAAACTCCAATACAGAGAATCTTTAGTCGCTTCAGCTTCTTTTTTATTTTCTAATTCTAGTTCCATTTTTTAATGTGATTTTCCTGAACAGAGAATTTCTATCTGAAATTCTCTTGTGTTCAAGGAACCACCGCACCTTGAAAGGTGTGGTTTTCGTCAAGTTCCTTGACATAATAAAAGGACTTTGTGATTTTCTTAAATATGATGTTTTTACATAATTAAACTTTACTGTGGCAGAATTATTAGATATAGTTTTGCTTATTTATGTCAGGAATGCGGTGAAAACCGCGCCCCTTAGGGCGCTGCATCCAAACCTCAAGAATCTCCTCAAGTTGATTCTTGATGGCACTCAAAGTTCATTGAACTTTGATGAATCCTAAACAAACCTCGGCTTAAAAGCCGAGGTATACGCAAGGATTTTTTGATTTTCGTTGATATACAGAATTCATTTATTTTTTCTACAAATCTTCCCATAATATCTTTTGAATAATAGATTATTTAAAGCTTATTATTGTAACTACCGAAGAGTTTAAATATACTAGTATTCTATCTTTTATATGAAATCTCGCTTGTGGATAATGCCTCGAAGCATAATTTTCCTAATTGTTATTATACTATTTTTTCTTTCTAATTCATTATTAATTTCTGCAGATAAAAATGATCTAACTCCTGTTGATAAATTGACTATAAAAGCAATATCCTCACATCAAATAGATGTTTCATGGGAAGGAAGTTCTGACGCTGATGAGCATATAATTTATGTTTCTGAAGCTCCAGATGAAACACTAGATGGAAAATGGTCTGTCGCTGGAAGAGTAAGTGGAAATACGGGATTTTATAGCCATAAATTAGGATTGAAGCCAAGGCAGGAAATTGAAAGATATTGGTACTTTGTCAGAACAGCACATGAAGGAAAATATGCGGACTCTGAAGTTGTTAGTGTAGAGCCGAAATATCTATCTGCAGAGGTAGAAAGTGAAGATGCTTTCATGATTGAAAAAGATGTTGATGGAGATGAATATAGAACTGGAGATTATGGAGTCAGCAGTTCAGGGTATTTATTTGATAATGATGGTCTTTGGCAGAGCAAGCCAGGAACATCAGGAAAATATATTCATAGAGACTTTTACTCTAATCCTTCTTCTCTTAAATGCGACTCTTCTCATTCGTTTTCTGCAGAATGCAAAAACAGCACTTGCACTTTAAAAGGAAATATTGCGGCATCACGTGAAGGATGTTACGGGCCTCCTTCTTATAAGTTAACTGGAAACTTTCCAAGACCAAATTACGGCTTTCCTTTTATTGCTCAACCGATACCAAAAGTAGAGGACCCTGATATAATTCCCTTAATCGGCTCACCTTTATCTAACTGTCCTTCAACCTCTAAAATTATTGCTAAAGATGAAAGTAAATTTATATGCGATTCAGACAAAAAAAATATAATAATTTATAAAAAATACTGGAACGGAGAATGCAGACTAGACTCTCAGCAAAACAGCGAACAAGAAGATAAAGATAAAAGAGACCCTGACTTTTATGGAAATGAAGAATTTAAATTTACAAGAAAGTCTCTCTGCCCTAGTTATGCTCCTGTTTGTTATCAAGAAGCAAAAATGGATGCACAATGTGAATGCGATAATGATCACGGAAACGGCCCTGGATTCGGGCCATATGACGTTCCAAAACCTAAAGATATTCTGCCTGGCAGCTTAAAAATATCCTTTGATGAGAGTTTTATAAGAGATGCACAAAATAACAGAGGATTCACACCAGAAGGCAAAATTACTCCTTTCGATGATTTCTATGTTGAAGTATCTACAAAATTCTGCCCAATGACGGGCCATCCAGCTCAAGATCAGCTCTATGAATTCTTTGGCTCTTTAGAAACAACAGATTCTCAAGGAAATAATATAGTCTTAATAGAAAAAGGAGCTTTTTATAAATCTTATGAAAATTTAGATAATGTAAGATATCGCTGGAATTTGAAAGGATGGTCAAACCAAAAACAAGGGATAATTGAAAATTCTTTTACTATGCACAAACAAAAAGAAAAGTTAGAAATTTTAATAGATAGCATTGTTCAAAATAGGCCTGTATTTATCAGAATAAAATACAGAGATTCTCTTGTTCTTGAACAGAATATTGAGATGGATTCCTGCTTGCATTTAAGAGGAAGAGGAGTACATAGAGCGGTTTCAATGCGCGGAACGAGTGATGTGGTTCTAAATCCTATACGCCTAATCTTAAATGCGGAAGAAGTCATTGAAAATGGATTTAATAAAATAGATCCGTTTAAAAAATATAATAAGCATTATTTCTCGCATTATGTAGACCTTCAATACCACGATGACAGCGGCATTAGATTGCTTTCCTTTGACAAACCTGCAGAAGTATCAAGCTGCAATAAAAGAATAGGACCTTCAAGATTATATTATTTCTATAATTTTAAAGGTGGAAAAACAGAGCATGAATCTATTATTGGTAATAGAGTAATGTACTTAGGAAATGCTGATCCTGTCTTGGCAATTCATGAAACAGGCCATTCTTTCTGCAAACTCGCGGACGAATATGTTTATGGAGCTTTCCAAAGAAAAGGAAAAGGATGGTTAGAAAGGAATTGCATCATGCGCTTAGAATTACCAGGAGCCTATAGTTATAGAGGAAAACTATATGCAGAGCTATTTACTCCTTACCAAAGCGGAGGATATCATCTTGGCTGCACAGCATTATCAACTGCCTCTGGTGTAGATGTCCATAGGCCTTCAAAAAATAGCATTATGAATGACAACACTAAAGAGGATGGAGATAAATTTAATGTCATAAGCTGCGGTTATTGCGCCGCAGAGATTACAGAAATAAAAACAGGCTCAGAATGGTGGCCTGCATGCATGGAAATGGATACTGTAAAACCAAGAATATTTCAGAAATTACAGGAAAGGGAACCTGCCCAGAGGAGTGGCTTGTATGCATGAAAATGGACACTGTAAAACCAAGAGGGCAAAAAATGAATGAAGAAATAAAAAATAACTCAGGCAAATCAGAAAAGAAATTTTGGAATTATAAACGGGGGTTTTTATCTGGGTTGGCAGGTATAACCTCTGCATACTTTTTATTCATGCATCCATACACTAGAGAGTATACTCTTCCACAAAAATATCCTATTATTGATACTGGAGGAGGAAGTGAACATCAAAAACAGGACTATTTAGAATTAAAATTCCGTAAAAATGGAACTCATTACATATTAGAAGAAAAAGATATTCGCCAGCTTCATGGCTATTATGGTGAAGATCCATTTTTCATGCAGGAGGAAAATTTAGGAGGCGCACCTTATTCTTATTTAAAGGTATATACTTTAGATGGAAAAGTTCTCTACAAACAGCCATTTCCCACTCATTACACCCACGGAATTTCTTTCAAAGAACAGTTTAGTTCTAACAAACGGCCTGTAGGAAAAATGGTCCCTAATATAGGCAAAAAAAAGGAAGTTTATACAGTCTATATACTTAAAGACAGCAGAATGTCCAACAAGATAAAAGTCACGAAACACGGAATTTTCTAAGAGAAATTTTTATAAGCCCATTTAATCTGATAAAAATATGGAAAAGATTATAATCGCCTCATTTTACAAATATGTTCCAATAGAAAATCCGAACAGTTTCAGAGAACAGCACTTTTCATTTTGCCAGAGCATAAGAATTAGAGGAAGAATCTTAGTTGCAGAAGAGGGAATTAACGGCTCAGTATCTGGGTCGAGAAATCAAATTGATATATATGAAGAAACAATCAAAAGTGATTCAAGATTTAGAGATATAATCTTTAAAGAAGACAGAGGTTTAATGCACCCTTTCAAAAAAATAGTTGTCAAAGTTAAGAAAGAAATTGTGCGTTTTGGGCAGAAAGTTGATTTGAAGAATACTGGAAAATATCTTGCTCCAAAAGAATTTTTGGAATTATACAAACAAAAAGAAGAAGTTCTCATTCTAGATGTGCGTAATGTTTATGAATCTAGAATTGGGAAATTCAGTGGCGCTTATACTTCAAATATAAACACTTTTATGGAATTTCCTAAAACAGCAGAAGAATTAATTTCACATAAAGACAAGAAAATTGTAATGTACTGCACAGGAGGAATACGCTGTGAAAAGGCCTCTGCTTATTTGGTGGAAAAAGGATTCAAAAATGTTTTCCAGCTAAAAGGAGGAATACTTGCCTTTGGTAAAGAATTCCCAGATAGTGTATGGGAAGGAAAATGTTTTGTATTTGACAAACGTCTATTGAGCTCAATTAATAATGAAGATAATCCAATTGTAAAGTGCGATATATGCAAAGTTCCATGTGATTTATACAAGAATTGTGCCTATAAAACTTGCGATGCCTATTGCATTCTGTGCTTAGACTGTGAAAGAACGTACGGGGGCTGTTGTTCCAAAAATTGTTTTATGGATAACTGTATAGCTTAGATGACTTAGTTTTGGCAGTTATCTATAAATTAATGAATCAAGAAGCCGGCGCCCAGCAAACACTTGCATAATTCTCTCAAAAATTTATTTTAGGAACAGCCCGCTCTTCAACTGCAATCTTAAGCATCTCTCTTTCTCTCTTGCTAAATATCTTTGCAAATATAACTCCTGGGAAAGTCTCTACTGAATTATTAAAGCTAAGTATAGAATCATTATAGTATTGCCGAGAATATGCTATTTTTTCTTCAATAGCCGCAAGTTCTTGCTGTAGATTTAAGAAGTTCTCATTTGCACGAAGCTGGGGATAGCTCTCAGATAAAGCAAATATGGATTTTAGAGCATTCTGAAGTTCAGCTCCTGCCTTCGCTTTATCTTGAATAGACTGTGCAGATAAAAAGACTTTGCGGGCATCAGTTACATCTTTCATTATTTCCTTTTCATGCTTTGCATAGCCCTTTACAGTTGCAAGAAGACTTGGAATAAGGTCAGATCTTTTTTTAAGCTGAACATCAATTTGGGAAAGTGAGTTGTCAATTCTATTTTCAAGAGTAACAAAACGATTATAATATATAATAAATGCCAAGACGACTATCGCTGCTGCCGCCAAGATAATCCAAATTATTAATTCCATAAAAAAACTAATAAATTTGAATTTATAAATGTTCTTATTTCTAAAAATCTGATTAATACCAACTTTTAAATACCTATTTATATACATCCAAACAAATGAAAGGAGGAATAATGAACAATAAGGGAATGTATGTACAAGCAGCATTGAGAATTGCTCTCGGTATTCTATTTATAGGAACAGGCTGGCACAAATTACAAGATCCATCAGCAACAGCAGGTTTTCTAGCGAGTTTAGGATTTCCAATTGAAGTCTTTTTTGCATGGATTCTTTTGCTCTCAGAACTAGTATTCGGAGTTAGCGTACTGATAGGATGGAAAGTTAAGTATACTGTTTGGCCACTTGTCTTTATTTTAGCTGTAGCGTCGATTACTGCGGTTAAAGGATTTTCGAATATCTTTTTCCATCTAATAGCAATAATTGGATTGATAAGTCTTTCATTACAAGGACCTGGAGCTTTTTCAGTGAATAAGGAATAAATTAATTTTTTATTTTTATTTTTCCATCTACGAAAAATCTATGAAAAAAGTAGTTGTGATAGGAGGGGGGTTTGCAGGTTCTTATATTTCTAGAAAATTACAAAATTACTTTAAAGTTATTTTAATAGATTCAAAAGATTATTTTGAATTCACTCCAGGTATTCTAAGAACAATTGTTGAACCAGCACATATTAAAAAAATTCAGATACTTCATAAAAAATACCTAAATAAAGCTAAAGTAATAATTGGGGACGTCAAAGAAATAAGTGAAAAAAGCGTCACAGTTGGGAAAAAAATGTTCAAGTTTGACTATGCTGTAATTTGTTCTGGTTCAAATTATCAATCCCCAATAAAAGAACAGCATGTTGTTATAGCTGCCAGATCACAACATTTGATTAACTGCTACAAAAATCTTTCTTCAGCGAAAGAAATTTTGATTATCGGAGGAGGATTAGTAGGTGTTGAACTTGCAGCAGAAATTTGCACACATTATCCAAGAAAGAAAGTTGTAATTGTACATCTTCATGATAGACTAATGGAGCGACAAAATATTAAAACAAGCAAAATTGCTTTGAATTTCCTAAAAAAACACGGCGTTACAGTCCATTTTAAAGAAAAAATAATAAAATCATCTGGACGCCCATTTGTAAGCAGCAGAGGAAAAATATTCAAATCCGATATGGCTTTCTTATGCACTGGCATAACTCCAAATTATCACTTTTTAAAAAAGCACTTTTCTCACGTGCTCAATAAAAAAAATCAAGTCATAGTGAATAAAAACTTGCAGGTTAAAGACTATAATAATATATTTTCAGCCGGAGATATTACAAGCGTATCTATTGAAAAGACTGCCCAGAACGCAGAGAAACAGGCAAAAACAGTAGTAAAAAATATCAAAGCATTGGAGAAAGGATTTCCCATCTCAGTTTACAATTCTGCTAAAACCCCTATTGTTTTAAGTTTAGGAAAGTTTAATGGAATATTCGAGTTTAGAAATATAATTTTCTCAGGAGTTATACCAAGCATTTTAAAGAAAGCTATAGAATTAAGAGAGATGTGGAGACTAAGATTATCAAAAATTATCTAGCAGCGTCTGCCTGCTTTTCTGCTTCATTTTTTTTAACAATAGAAAAACTGTCCATAGTTCCTTTAGAGGCAAGAATTATTTCGTTTGCAAGCGTATCAGCTATTTTATTTTTTTTCCCGAATGATTTTCCATAAGCTCCTTGAACTATCCATCTAACTGCAAGATTAATTCTTCGCATAGGGCTTACATCGACTGCTTGAGGATAGCGAGCCCCTCCAGATTCGATAACAGTAATTTCATCTTTTGGAGAGCCATTCTCAATTGCTTCAATAAGTACTTGAAGAGGATTTCGATTTGTTTTATTTTGAATTGTAGAAAGTGCTTTCAGAACAGTTTTCATATTTTTGTTATATTTTCCAGAGCTCCAGCTTGTAATAATTTTATGTTTTTTCCCAACATGCCCAGGAACTGCAAGCCTATTAGCCAAACGTTCTATAATATTAACTCGTGAATTTGAAAGTTTGCCTGTTTGTCTTCCATACGATTTAACAAGAATACGCGAGGTTAAAGTTATATAGGGCTTCAAAGCAGGATCTTTTATTGTTAAAGATTCTACTTCATATATATCAAATAATTTAAACACGCCTTTCTCCCTCAACTACTTTTTTTTGTCTAAGTTTAGTCACATTTAAATTATTTTCAATAATGTCTTTAAAAATCGGAAATTCTCTTGGATAAGCATTTACAGTGATTATTCCTTGAAAAACACTTTTTTCATTTATATCATTATAAGGAATTCTTTGAACTTCAATCATGCCTGATGGGAATCTGTCTGGAGTCTCTATTCTAATATAAGAAACAAGGTATTCTTTTTCAGAGTCTATTGGATAATGAGTAGAGATAGTACGGACCTTATATCCTCTATTTGAAATTTGATCAGCCAGATTTTCTAGTCTTTCAAATAGATCTTCTAAAGGTGGAAAAAAGTAAACTTCTCTCATACACGTAGAATAAAATTCTTCCTGCTCTTCTTTTGGAAGCTGTCTTGCCATTTATCTCCTTCCTTTTTCTATTTTGCCTTTTACTAAAAGATGCAGGGGCTGTTCATTTACTTTAATTACTTGAAATCTTATTCCAGGAATATCCCCCTTCGAGCGCCCCATTCTTCCTCCAATGCGCTCAATTATAACTTCATCGTGCTCATCAACAAACTGCTGGGCCAAATTTCTAGGAATAAATGCCCCTACTTGTATCCCATTTTTAATAAGCTGGACCTTGCAGCACTTTCTCATAGCTGAATTTGGCTGTCTGGCTTCTTTTTGAAACTTTGATATCACTATTCCTTTAGCCTGCGCAGAGCCTTTCAATGGATCAACTTTCTTTCTCAGTTGCAAAAATCTATTTTTATACATTCTCTGGCTCCATCTAAATTTGCGCTGCTCTTTCATTAATTTTCGTGCGTTCATCAATCCCATAGCATTGACATTGAGAAAAAGCGGTTTTTAAACTTTCCTTTATGTCAAGATTCTTGACGAAAACCTTGTCTCATCAAGAATTTCCAATTCTTGACTGCCATCGAGGACAAGAGTCCTCGAGGTTTAAGCCAAGGTTGAATCTTGAGCACAAGAGAATTTCAGATAGAAATTCTCTGTTCAGGAAAATCACAGGGATTTTCCTGCATCCAAAACACGAGCGCCTGTCACAAACCTCGCCTCATCAAGAATTGGAAATTCTTGACTGCCATCGAGGACAAGAGTCCTCGAGGTTTAAGCCGAGGTGGCGCATCGTGTTTTTGATGT
>CAZOCP010000012.1:0-20089 GCA_964578345.1 Candidatus Woesearchaeota archaeon | reverse complement strand
AAACAATGAGCAACTTAAATAATCGAGTGAAGATTAATAGTGGATATTACAATTTCTTATTTCTTATGAATTTTCTAAAATAAAGCATTATTCTCTAAATACAGCAACATTTAAAAGTAATTTTGAGCACAGTTGATTAATGCCCTTGTAGTCTAGCGGTCAAGGACATGGCCCTTTCGCGGCCAGGACCCGGGTTCAAATCCCGGCAGGGGCATATTTACATTGTGTCTATTTTATTTTTGCTTACACGTTAGCAGTAGACATAAGAAATCAAGAAGAGATGATTCTCAATTTGTTTAATCTTTTGCAATAATTCTGGTTTATCTTTTAACTCATGTTTGTATTTCTTCTTAAAATCATTCCATTTTTCAGAATCGTGAGAGAACCATTTTCTCAATTTATCGCTTGGTGCAATCTCTTTTAACCAAAGGTCAACTTTAGCTTTTTCTATTGATAAGCCTCTCGGCCAAAGCCGATCAATCAGAATTCTAAATCCATTTTTTCTCTCAGATTTGTCATAAATTCTTTTTATTTCAATCATGATGATGATTAATTCAAGAACTTTATAAAATTATCTTTAATTTACATGATATTAACTTTACAGCCTATAAAATAAATTCTAAAACTGGATAGAAAATTCCTGTTGTTGAGGATGATAATTAATACAAATCTTTTACAAACCTTTTCACACTTTCATATTCTTCTGTGCCTTCAGCGACATATTCAAACTTGCTGCCGCAATCTTTACACTTGAAAGTTGATTTTTTCTTTACTTAATTTATCTTCTGCCTGCTCCTTCATTAAATTCCAAAGCTTGTCTAGAAAGTCTTTTGGGATATTGACTTTGTGCTTATTTCTAAGTTTTTCTAATAGAGTTCCAAGTTGGAGAATGGCTGCCTCTTTTCCTAATGAAACCTGATTTTTCGCTTCCTCAACGAGAATGTTCCAATTTATTGGGTGTGTCTTAACAAGTTTTACAATGTCCTCTTCATCTTTTGCTCTTTTTGTAGCGCATTTCATAACAATTATATCATGCACATCTGCAATCTTAAGAATAAGATTATCCCCGAATTGATGAACCTGACCAGCTCGCTTTTTCATACTATCTGAAAAAATAAAGTCAATAACTTCTGTCAGAAATAAATCAAGACGAGAATCCCCTAAATTAAGCATTTCAGGTTTGTTTGATTTAATTCCATAGATAATAACAGAATCAAGTTCCTTGTAACCAAGTGATTTAGCTGCTTTCTTAAACGCTTCCCTGTCTTTTTTGTCATTGAATACAATATCGATGTCAAGTGTCGCTTCTTTCAGTCCTAGAAACATCATAGCAGTTCCTCCTACTGCATAAACTGTAATTTCCTTTTGCAGGGTGTTTGCTATCTGAATCAGCAACTTTTGTTGGTCTTTAACAGAGATCATCTTTCATAGACCACCATATCTCTTTCGTTAAGTGGAAGATAAACCTTCCATGTCTTTTCTGTTTTCCCATAATCTTTTGATTTCATACCTTCTACAATCTCTTTGTATTTATCTTTTTTGTCAGGAAGAGCATTATTTCTATACTTTCTGTTCATTTTTTTCATTTTTGGAATTTTCTGAACTGCTAAGTCATATAGTGAGCCAATCTCTCGTTCAAGATTGTTTTTCTTGGCAAGCTGGTAAAGTTCTCCCCATTTTTTTATATACTTGAAAAGCCAGAGAGAAGCTAAAATATACCTTATTTTTCTAGTTTTAACTGCATAGATGATTGTTTCTTCAATAGTCACATTTCTACCATAAATTTTGTAAACCTCTGTTGTTGAGAGTTTAATTGGAGAATGTTTGTTCAAAATGTCAACATAGCTTGTCCCTCCTAGAGCGTTTTCTGCAGATATATAATAAACTCTCTTCTTATCAGAGGAATACTTTGTTTTCACATAACTCTCTTTTCTTAGTCTATGCACAAAATAAACAGCTTTATTTTTGCTTACTCCAAGTATCTTTTTTATGGACTGTATCGTCTGCATTCCATTTATCTTTTCGAGTAATTCTTCAGTCTTCATAGTTAAATGTAACGCCAATAATATTTAAATGTTTCTATTTATCACATATATAAAACTAAATGTATAATCAACCTATTCTATATCTAAAATGATTTAAGAATAGATCAATTAGGTGTTTATTGTAATCTTCTATCGAGTAATTTTAGCTATTCCTTTTCTGGTAGCAGAGCCATAAGAAAGCAGTTGATAATTCTTATAAATTAAAGGAACCATATATCTTTAAGGATTAAATTTATACAACCTATAAAAATTCAATACAACAACAAGCTTTTATACCTTTTTCATCTTTGAAAAGCATGGCGGTTGTAGTTTAGTGGCAGAACGACGGACTGTGGCTCCGTAAACGAGGGTTCGATTCCCTCCTTCCGCTCCTTTGTTGTCGCAGGTAGCACAAGAGCACTTCATACTTTTTGTCATGAATTTTGTTCCGATCTCTGTCAAAGCATAAACTTATAAAATACTATCTTTTTATCAAAAGATATGCAAAAAAAGAAATATTTAATTTATGTTTTTATTTTAGCTGTTGGACTTGCCACGATAATTTCATTTGTTACAGAGGCTATCATAGGTATTATTACAGGCTGTTTTATTGCTCTGCTTGGAAGCTATATAATTTATAAAGAGAAAATTGGACAGGAGATAATTGTAGCTTTTCTTTTTGCACTTGCATTGACTGCTTATTATAATTATGAGTATAAGACTATTAATTTATATATAGGAAAGATAAATCTTTTTCCTTTGCTTACTTGGACCTGCGGATTTGTTGCGTTAAGAGAGATATATGAAAATATTCCAAAAGAGAAGAGATTTTTAAATTCTGTACTGATTTATATTTTTATCTTGTTTTGTCTAGAGTATTTTGGATATTATCTTTTAGGGATAAAATTAAACAGCAATTATCCTTCCATATTTGGCATAGGAATCCTTCATGGGCCAGTTTTACTTCAAATTATCTATTTAATTATCGGGCCTGTTTACTTAACAGTGACTGAATACTTAAAACTTAAGTATGTTTAATATGTATTTCAAGGACCCGAAAAATTTAAATATCTACTTTTTGCACAATTTATGTCTATATTTTTAATATGATTATCACACCTTTAGGTGAGCGAGTGCTCATAAAACAAGTTAAAGCTCAAGAAGAACGCACGAAGTCAGGACTATATTTGCCGAAATCATCAAATGAAAAAAAAGAAGGAATAGTAATTTCTGTCGGAATAACAGAAAACAAAACTTTTCCTATAAAAAAAGGAGATCGTATCATTTATGGAGGATACGGTTCAGAAGAGATTGAAGTTGACGGAGAGAAACATCTGATAATTGAACTAAAAGACGTAATTGCGAAGATAGATTAATATGAAACCCAATTTAAAATGACATCAAAACAAATAATCTTCGGCGAGGATGCAAGGCAGGCGCTTTTGCGGGGATTGGATAAAGTAGCGAATATTGTGAAAGTAACTTTAGGTCCGAGGGGGAGGACGGTTATTCTTGATAAATCCAGCTCTCCTTTGGTTAGTAATGATGGCGTCACAATAGCGAAAGAGATTGAGCTTAAGGACAAATTTGAAAATATGGGGGCAAAGCTTATGAAAGAAGTTGCTTCACAAACACAGGATAAAGCAGGAGATGGAACAACAACTGCTACAGTGCTTGCACAGGTTATGATAACAGAAGGCCTTAGAAATATAGCGGCTGGAGCGAACCCTGTTGAAATGAAATCTGGAATTGAAGCTGCCACAGAGAGAGTAATAACCTACTTAAAATCACGCTCTGCTGAAGTAAAAGAAAAAAAGAAGATTGCACAAGTGGCAACTATTTCTGCAAATAACGACGAGAAAATAGGCTCACTTATCGCAGATGCAATGGAAAAAGTCAGTTCTAAAGGAGTTATCACGGTTGAAGAATCAAAGAGCATTGATACATATCTTGAACTTGTCGAGGGCATGCAGTTTGACAAGGGATATTTATCTCCTTATATGATGACCAACCCTGAAAAAATGGAGGCTTCATTTGAAGATCCTTATATTTTAATTACAGATAGATCTATTTCGAGTGTTAAAGAAATTGTGCCTGTGCTAGAATTAGTTGCGCAGGAAGGAAAATCTCTAGTCATTGTGGCAGAAGATGTTGAGGGAGAAGCCCTGACTATGCTAGTTCTTAATTTAATTAGAGGTGCAATAAAAGTCTGTGCTGTTAAGGCTCCGGGTTTCGGAGACGAAAAAAAAGATATTCTTGAAGATATCGCTATACTAACTGGAGGAAAAGTTTTATCAAAAGATAAAGATGATAAAATTGAAGATATAACTATTGAAGATCTTGGTTCTGCCAAAAAAGTTAAGATCAATAAAGAAGAAACCGTCATTATAGAAGGCAAGGGCAATAAAAATGAAATAACAAAACGTATAAAAATTATAGAAACACAGGCAAATGAAGAAGACTCTGAATATAAAGTTGAAGATCTTAGAAAGAGGCTGGGCAAACTTTCAGGAGGAGTTGCAGTTATTAATGTTGGCGCCGCCACTGAAACAGAGTTGAAAGAGAAAAAAACGCGCATTGATGATGCTCTGCATGCAACAAAAGCGGCAATTGAAGAAGGAGTTGTTCCTGGGGGAGGCATAACCTTACTGCATTCAATTAAAGATATTAATCAGCTAAAGCTTTCAGAAGGACAGATGGTCGGGGTCAGAATAGTTAAAAAATCTCTGGAATCTCCTTTAAGACAGATTGCGTTCAATGCAGGAAAGGATGGAGCAGAAGTTATTGCTAATCTAAGAGACAAATCAGAGACATTTGGCTATAATGCGAAGACAGATAAGTTTGAGGATCTTGTAATGGCTGGAGTTATTGACCCGACAAAAGTCGTAAGAAACGCTTTGCAGGCCGCTGCTTCAATTACAGCAATGGTTATTACCACAGAAGGCCTTGTTACAGAGTTTGACGACGAGAAAGACAAAACTGGCCCGGCTATTATTATTTAGCTGTTTTATGTCAAGGAAGAAGACTGAAGGAACAGAGATAATTGTGAATTATTTTCAAGTTGGTATAGCCTTAGATGTAAAAAAGAAATAATGAAAAGAGATCACTTGACAATTCATATAACAACTGGAGTTAAGAGCAATATCGTAACTGCTCTTAATGTTGAAATAAAATCTGGAAAAGATAATAAAATATTTAGAGAACACATTGATAAAACTATTAAGAATTTCAAAGCAAATGAATTCTCTGGTAATGGAAAATAAATCCCAAGTTTATGGATTAGGATTTATACATAACCATAGAAGTAGATAGTTTTATAAATGAGAAAGAGGTGTTTTAGATATGGATGTTAAAGGTGTCAGCGAGTCAGATATTAATTCTCAATTGGTTAAATATGAAGAAGATTTTATTTCATTTCAGAGTAAAATCTCAACTTTTAGGCAGACAAACCCAAATCAATTTATAGCTTTTGCGAATGGAAAGATACTATCAACAGGTAATTCTGTGGTAGAAGTAAAAGAGGATTTAATCAGGAAAGGTATAGAACCTTCTGGAACGGTGATAGAATTTGTTGCTAAAGATGAGATAAGAATGATTATATAAAATAAGATGCCTTCACGTATTCCTCTTTTCAAAGCAAAAAAGTTAGGATATGAACGTGATATGGTTTCTTTTTCAATTAAATATGGAACTGTCCCCAATTTTTTAACGACCGCCATTGTAGATACTGGTTGTCCATTCATTATTATAAGTCAAAATGACATTGATAAAACAAGAATACCTTATAGGAATAAACCGTCGTTATCTAAGCCCGTTTCGTTAGGAAATTTGATTCTTGAGTTAAAAGATTTGGGCGAATGTGAAATCTTCTTTAGAGACTATAATAATCAATCTATAAAATACAAAGAAAGAATTTATGTTGGTATACCTATAGGTCTAAAACCTGGACAAATGTTAGCACAACAACTTCCTAGTATAGTTGGCAAGGGCTTTTTAGATAATAATTTTCTGTCAGTTATCAAAAACAAAGATGGAACTAGTCACCTACAAGAAGCAGAATAAATTACTGGAAACAGCAGTTCGAAGAATTATTGAGATGTTGGAAGATTATTACAGAAGAACAGGAAAGAAATTTTTAAAAGTTGATTTGACTGAGACGTCAGATAGAGATGAAAATGGAATAGACCGCTCTGGCGAAGACGGTTGGTCAAACTAAAGCTTTTCGGTTTTCTAAAAAATATTTCTTCAGTCAATCTCGTTAAAATTTTATTAGGTAAATTTGCAGGGCAGACAAAATGTCTGAAGAACTATGCAATACCATGCGTTAGCAAAACTATAAAAATACTTTTTTCATAATAGAAGTATGATTTTTGAAGTAGATACTGTAAAAGGCTTTAGAGACTACTTTCCTCCAGAGTCGCTTAAGAAAGAAGAAGTGAGGCAGATTATTGAAAATAATTTTAAATTATATGGTTTTTCTCCTCTAGAGACTCCCATAATTGAATTTGATGAATTAATGAAACCAGATAATTTAGATTCTGAAGATTCAGCTGTATCTGATAGGTTTAGACTTAAAGACCGCGCAGGAAGGAATTTAGGCCTGCGCTATGAGTTTACATTCCAGTTAGCCAGAATATTCAAACAAAATCCAAATATAAAGCTTCCATTAAAGAGATATCAGACAGGGCCGTTATTTAGGGATGAGCCAATTGGTCCAGGAAGATTCAGGCAGTTTAGCCAGTGCGATGCAGACATTATCGGAGAGCAATCAATAAACGCAGATGCTGAATGTCTCTCTTTAGCAGCGGATATATTAAAAGATTTGGGGATTGAGAATGCAGAGATACAAATTAATAATAGAAAATTGCTTGCCGCAATAATTGAAAGTGTTGAGATAAAAAGTGCTTTTGAAGTTATGAGGGAGCTGGATAAGATTGATAAGATAGGAGAAGATGCAGTTAAAACAAACTTAAAGAAATATGCAGACACAAATCAAATATTGACGCTGTTCAAGCTGCTTGAAAAAGACATGCGTTTTTTTAAAGAGAATGCTTTTGAAGGGATACAGGAAATTGAAGAGCTGAAAAAATACTGCAAACTATATGGAGTGAAAATTATTTTTAATCCTTTTATGATTAGAGGATTAAGCTACTATTCTGGAAATATCTTTGAAATAAAAGAGAGAGGCAAACCGACTATTGCCAGCGGCGGGAGATATGATAAAGTTGTTGGAAAATATCTTCAAAGAGAAATTCCAGCAACAGGCATTTCTATTGGCCTTGAAAGAATAACTGAATTAGCTAATATTTCTATCTCTCCTGTTCCAAAATTAATCCTAATTTCTCTGAATAAAGACTCTGAAGCAATTTCTCTGGCAAAACGGCTTAGATCAAATAATATATCTTGTCTAGTCATGTTTGAGAAAGCAGGAAAAGCTTTGGAATATGCTAATAGGTATTCTATACCTTATTCTTTGTTTGTTGGGGAAGATGAAATTAAAAAGAAAAAATGGAAAATCAAAAACATGAAGTCAGGAGAAGAGGCAGATATTACTGAAAAGCAGCTTATTAAACAAATGATGCAGAAGAACGTGTAGCATTAAATTGCGGATAGTATCTCTGTTTTAAGTAATACATTTCAATATCGCCATTTAGGATTAATCTATATTCAACTCCATAAATTCTTGGCAGCTCCTTAATTCTCTCTTTCTGTAATCTGTATTTTGCCCTTGTACTTATCTCTCCATTTTTCATAGTAACTTTTAAAGTATTGAGAAGAATTGTTTGTTGATATGCCTGATCTATATATTCAGAAGTAGCCGGCCAGCAGTTTCTTAGTATACACCATCGAAGCGTTCGCCTTTCGCTGCGCCAATGATTAAAAAGTGATCCTCTTTTTATTTCTGTCATGTAAATGCATCGATGAGAAAATTATTTATAAATCTTTCGAATTTTATAAATTTTTAGATTTTGGATTTTCCTGAGTTTCATCTTCTGCTTCTTTAAGCAGACGCTCTAATTTTTCCGCATTTTCTTTCTCGTACATATCTTTTAACGAAATCCAGATTTCCTCGAAATGCCCATTTTGTTCAAGCCAGACTTTCTGCTGGTGGTCTAAATGCAGCAAAGGAATAAAAGCTGAAATCTTTTCATCTGAGCTTTTCCCAGCAAATTCCGAAAATGGAAGCTTGTTTTTTCTTTGAGAAAAAATAGTGCGCAGGCGCTGATAAATTTCTTTAAGTTTTTCTTTTAAATTAATTATACTTTTAGGCATTGCTATTGCTATTTCAAATTCCTGCTGGCGAGCAACAACTATGCGCTTAATGCGTCTGTTTTCTGTAGTAATAGCTTGGCCTAAAGCTTTCATAAGTTCATCCAGAGTTACTTTCCTGAATCTTGGCAATGGAGTCCTTGCAATAAGTTCAGGTATTTCGTCATCTAATTCTATTCTTTCAGTTTTATATGAATCTTGTTTTTTTTGGTCTTTTTGGCCGAAAAGAATAGCGTCTAAATTAGGCAAATCCTGCTCTAGTAATATCTCAGACTTCATACGCAGTAAGATCGCTGCCGCTAACAGCACCTTGCTTGATACAAAAAAATTAGCTTCTTCTAGCATCCTGACTTTTTCTAGAAATCTTTGAGAAAGTAGAGATATATCTATATCCCAAGGATCCAGCTGTTCAGTGTTTATGAGATCATGTATGATAGCTTGCCAGCTTAATTGATCTCCAAAAAGGAGGTTATGAATCTGTTCTTGACTTACTTTCTGCACTTCTTCTTTTATTATATCATCCATATATTTTTAGGATTTTCTGCTTTATATTACTTATTAGCTCATAAAAAATCATGTACTCATTTGAAAGTTATTACAATGGAAAGATTTAAATAGGCATCTTGTTTCAATATAATATCACCTCTTTTTCCCAGGAGAGGACGTTTCATCTCTCTTTTTGAATGATGGAACCTCCTCTTTCTGGGTTTGATATCTAGATATTGATTCTTCAAATCTCTCCAACACAAGTCCTTTGTATAAGGCAGGAGAGATTATCCGAATTGAGAAAGAGGTGCTATTTTATTTATGATTATACGGAACTTCATCACAAAAGGTAACTTTAATACCTGTTGTTTCAGCAACACTCTTTAGCATATTTATTAACAGCATTCTATGGCATTTTGTATGCGGGCCTTCAAATCGTTCGTAACATAAAAGAACTAGATCTTCTTTTTGAGACCTTCTTAGAAGATTCTCAAAATCTTCTGGGGCTTCCCGATAATGTTGTCGTTGCTCATCAGTATATCTTCTTTTATACTGAGTCCAATCTATCTGTCCATCTTTATATTCCCGCAGCAGTTCTGTTGAAGGAGCGAAAGAACTCAGTATCTCATCAATTCCCCTACGTATTATCGGAAGATGAAATCGAGCAATAGATATCTTCTTTCCTTTTACATGTTTACTTACTGTAAAATAAGAAGTTGTTAGTGTCATTTTAAATATCTCAATTTATATAATCCATTTGAGAAATCTGCTTTTAATTCCACTTTCCTGTCAAAACCGATCTTTTCATCAATTACTTTAATTCTTTCTTCACCTAAGAAGTCCCTAACTTCTTTATAAGTTCTCGATTCTTCAATTAACAAACATTCAATTGGCATTCCACAACCAGCAATTACCGCCTCCGGATTTATTAATTCTAGGCCACTTAACTGCTTTTTTAATCTCTCTTTTAACTCATTGTCTTGCCAATGCACTAGAATTCCTGCTTGATTTGCTTTGCTATAAATAAAAACACCCGCACATTGCAGTAACGGGGAGGTTTTGGCTGTATCACCACATTTGCCAATAAAAAAATCGTTTTCATGAACTATTTCATATCTTGATTTTATTATTATCATTATGCCGCTCGTTCTAACGTTCCATATCCTGGAATGCTAAAACTTGATACTTCTTGGTAATATTTAAGCACTCGCGAAGCGAGCTTGCTTATTCCATTGCCTTCAGAAGCAAAATTTTCTAATTCTGCAACTGTCTTTCGTGGATTATCATTAAATGCAGTCTGGTACTGTTCAATTGCAATAGTATATAGTAAGTCATCCAAAGCATATTTTACCACAGAAGGAACTGTTTTAATTTTCTCATAGATACCACGAGCTTTTTCTAAACTGAAAGGATGAAGCGAGTGTCCAATATGTCTAACTGCACTTGGAAGAGATTTAGCCAAATCTGCGGCAGACGGAAATCTAGACGGCCAGAGCTTGACCAAAGTATCAGCTATTTCTTGTGGATTATCATAAACAGAAGCTAACGAACTGATAGCTAGAGCTTGTTTATTCCGGCTTAAAAATGTCCTAAGTTGAGTTCCAGTTTCTATTATTTCATAACCCATTTTTTGCCTAACTTTTTGTGTTCCACCATGATATCCGTAAATAGCCACAGACACAGATTTCTTACCTAGTTTTTCTAAATCAGAGTGTGATGGGAAGTGCCCTATCTCATCAATAATTTCTTGTAAAATCCCTTTAAAACTACTCCAATTTTTTAGCGCGTTATTTGGCAGCTTGCCTGGCTCTTCTCCTAACTTTTTCCGAAATTCTGTAAATCCGCCGTGATAGAGATTTATCACAGCACCAAGGCTAGAATATCCCATAGCACATAGTTGTTTGCCGGAAGGAAGAGTCTCCAAATCTTTTTCCTTAATTATTTTTCTTGCTTCTTTTAAGGCATTTTTTTCATCTTGCCAATAGTTCTTTTCCTTCAAATTCTGGTTAATTCCTAATTTCTCCCTAATATTTCTGAACCCTGTTCTACATATTTGTGCAGATAATGCTCCATAGCCCATTTTATTAAGTTTCTTGTTAGAAGGCAGATCTCCTTCTTTTCGTACTATTTTTCTACATTCTCTCAGAATTTTTTCTTGCGTCCAATATCCATTCTCAACTTTACCGACCTTTAAACAAAGGTCTCTTCTTAACTTAACCATCCCGTAATTCTTTGCAACTGCTCCAACAAACGCGTTCATCCCTCTTTGAGACAATTCTCTTTGCACAGGCAGATATCCTATCTCTTCTACAATTCTCTTTGCTTCTTCTCTTATGTTTCTTCTTGTCCAATGCCCGTCTTCAACTGTTTTTTGCTCTAATTTTAACAGATCTCTAACCTTTCTTAATCCGCCAATTTTGGAAATACCACTTGTAAGGCCCCGTAATTCTTTTTCTTTTTTTGCACGTCTTATTAATTCTGTGTTTGTTGGTAAATCGCCCTCTTCTTTAACCAATTTTCTACATGTCTTTAAAACCTGCTCTCGTGTCCAATATCCGTCCCTTCTATACCCTTCAATATCTAATTTTTTTCTTATCGTATTATATCCTCCATACTTATTGCTTATGGTCCATGCCATGCCATTGTAATCTAATCTATCTAAATCAGAATTTGTAGGGGGATGACCTAATTGTTTCGTCAAATCTTTGTATGTTTCTAAGACTCTATCTAACGTCCAATATCCTTTAGGTCTTTCAGGAGCCTTGTCTTCTATTCCTAAGAGCTCTCTTATTCTATATCGCCCTCCATGTTGTGCTATTGCGAACTCCAAACTTCCTAAACCTGCTTTTCTCATTCTGTCTTGGTTAGGTAAGTCTCTTTCTTTCCTAACTAGTTTTCTACATTCTTTGAGCGTATTATCTAACGTCCAATATCCGTTACTTCTTTTGGTGGGCGTTCTTCCCATACTCTCTGCCACATTTGATATTCCACCATGATACGAATATGTTGCAGAAACCAAACCAGAATACCCTTCATCTCTTATTTCTTTTTGAGTTGGAAAATGCCCTAGTTTTCTTTCTAATTTAATCAACACTCTTCTTACATTTTCAAAGATTTTCCAATGCCCATACTGTTTTCTCTGCGTCATTTTATTTCTTCCCAGGATCTCCATCCCATCTTAGATAATAGAGAGTATCAGAAACGATGGCACGTTTCTTTTGGAAAACATAGACATCAATTCGTGACTTTCCTGCCTCTTTTTTATAACCCCTTATATCAAAACCATAAAGGCCAGCAGTCTCTACAAATCTTGTTGCTTGAGCAGGAGTTGTATAGTGCCCTGGCAGAGTTATAATTGCATATCCATTCGGTTTTAAGACACGAGACATCTCCAGAAGCGCTCGTGCACGTTCTTTCTTTGGTTCGCTCATCTGAAAAGCAAGCGAACAGACTGTCAAATCACCAACTTTGTCTTCTAGCGGGAGAGCACTCATACTACCGACCATTAATCTGTTTTCTGGATAGAGTTTCTTTCCTTCTGCAATCATATCAGGATTAATATCGACTCCTATGGTCGGTTCTTGTAAGAAATAGCCGAGCATGCCTGGCCCGCAACCTATGTCAATCTTTGCTTTCAGCTTCCTTTTCCGTTCTAATGCTTTGATAATAGGAAGGTATACGTCTGCAGCATTTTTGGCCATGCTAAATCCAGGATAGAGTTCAGCGATATACTTTGAAATTTCAGGAGCACGTTGCATCCTTCGTTCAGCGCTTTCACTTCCAATACCTCTCCATCTTATAAAATAATCGAACACTGCTTTACTTGGTGAAGTAATTGCTCGTACAATCCTTGGCACTTTTTCTGTTCGGTCATAGGTCTTTAGTTCTTCAAGAGAGATTTGCATACCCTTCAATAAATAAGAGACAATTTTCTCTTTACCATCAACCATATCTAGCAACGCCTGATCAAGAGAGGCTTGCGAGCCGGGAACTGTTGTATAGAGTGTATAAATATCCATTCTATCTTTCTTGATCTCTCCAGGTCGGTTGCTTCTTTTCCATCGTTGATGTCGCTCAGCAGGTGTGTAAGGTATGGTAAGGTCAACTTCTGCTGTTGCTGCAGTTAAATCAACTCCCTCATTCATAGTAGTTGTTGCAAACAAAATTCTTGTTTTAGGGTCTCGTTGGAATTGTTGGCGAAGATCTTCTCTGACTCCAGTATTAGTATCAACATCACCAGTGATATTAACGGCGCCACAATCAGCATATTTAGCTGTTAAATAATCTATGATTCCGGTCTTTAGATTTGAAAATACAAGTACTTTTCCATTTCTTTTGCGCATCTCTCTTCGTATGATATTATCTAACGCTTCATACTTGTTAGACATGTCTTCTCCATTCTTCTTTACCCGAGGAAGCGACGCACATATGAGGCGCGGATCTAAAGAAGCCTTTGCAAGATCCATTATCTTTTTACCGACATTCATATCCTGCTCAACCGTCTCCTGATACACTTCTAGATGTCTGCCAGTAAGAGGGACTTCAGTCTGATGCATAGTAACTTCTGGAATGTGTTCTCCAAGATAGTCTTTAGCCATTCTTCGTAACATCTTTTTATGGAGGAGTTCTTTGACCGCTTGCGGTCGTTCTACATAAAGCTGTATAAAGCTCTGCCTTGCTGCCAGAAAGTTATCTACATCTGATGATTCTTTTTCTGGGTCAAAAGGATATGCTGCAGGATCAAGCAGAGACATTAATACATATAGATCAGACATAGTGTTTGGAATCGGTGTGCCTGACAATAATGATACATACTCAGCTTGGTCGGCAAGGGTTTTTACTGCTCTTGTTCTTAATGCATCAGGGTTCTTTGCATTATGTACTTCATCAATAATCATATGGTCGAACCCTGTATTTTTGAGCCGTGTGAGCAGCCCATTTTCAACTCGCGACATGAGTGGGTAAGATATGACTGTCCAAGTTGCCTTCTTAGCATCTTTGACTGCCTGTTCAAGATTGCTTGAATATACTAGATTAACTTCTCCATGAGGATATGCCCACTGTTTTAACTCTCGCGCCCAGTGTTCTCTTACTGAAGTGGGTGCTACAACTAAAGTTCTCAAATTCCTTTTCTTTTCTCTGAATTTACTATTGGCAAAGATAGCCTGAGCTGTTTTAAACATACCCATTTCATCAGCTAAGAGGAATCTTCCTTCTGTATAGAGTTTATGAGCACCTATGAATTCAAAAGGATGTAGCTTAGATTTTTTCATTTTTCTTCTCCTGCAATATCTTTCTTAGCCCGTATTCTACGGCATGAGACTTATTTCTATAGACTCCTTCACCAATAATTGCTTCTAACAACTTCACTATTTCAGAGTCTATAGTAATACTTAATTTTTGCTTCATACTTCAAAGTAGTGTTTTATCGCATTATTTAAATCTTTCTATAGTGTTATTACTTATTAATTTATAAATAAGATTAAATCTGACTGTTTTTATGAAGGTAAGAAAGTTCTTGATTTTAAAGAATTGAAATTTAAGAATAATTATTTATCTGAGAAAAAGTAGTCAGGTAGAAAAGATCTGGCAAGCACTGAAAATGGAGTACCAAATGAAGTAGGATCTAAACCTTTATTAGGAACTGGTACTGATGCCATTGTGTAATTATAAAATGCATTCAATTCATCCAAAGAAAAAACAGGTAATGGCTTGATATTGATATATGCCTTTGTGTAATTATAAAATGCATTCAATTCACGCAAAGAAAATATTCCATCTTTATTAAAATCTATTTCTTTTATAAGAGGTAGGTCAATAGTCATTACATGAATATTATTTAGAACCCTATTTGTTATGTTTCCAGAATTTAATTCATCAGCTAGGTTAATACTTACGGTTGATAGCGCATCTTTTGATTTAAAATGCCTAGGAAATAATACAAGATCGGAGACGCCTTGAAAACCTTTCTTATAAGAATTTCTACTAAATGTACTAAAGACATCTGGATCTATAGAGATATCTGGCTCTATATAACTAGTGTAGGTAAAACTAAAGAGACCACCATAGAATTGTTTTGGCGTTAAATCAGCTTTCTCCACCTTTGATTCAAGAGATCTTTTAGAGGTGGTTGATTCTTTATAATCTTTATAACCTAGAACAGGTATCACTAAGCTCAAAAATAAAGATGCTAGAATAGGTAGTGACTTTGCTTCATCTTTATTTTTAGCAAGGTTTCCTGAAGGCGGAGTAGGATCATAGTCATAATCTCCACCGCTATCACTATCATCACTCATAAACAAACCGATATTTCAGAGTGTATATATTCATTGAATCTGTTGTCAAGAATGAAACTAAACAAAATCGAAAGCATTAAAAATAACGATATTCTTAATATTTAATGAATAAAAAAAGAGGGGTTATCTTTTTAAATTTGATTTTATTTTTGATTATTATTTCGTGTTTTATCGTGGCGGCAAGGAGCGTTTCTCTTACTGTCTATACAATACCAAACCATAATTTAATAATTCGTATTCTAGACATAAAAAGCAATGAATCTTTAGACACAGTTTATGCCACTGCAAATGAAAAGGGAGAAGCAATAACTTCCTTTGAGACTAGTTATGAAGAGATTGCTCTTTTTATCTTTGATAGATATAATGGAGAAACTGTTAAAACTATGCAGACCGAAGTTTATAATACAGACCTCCCAATTGTCATAGAACTTGTGCCTAGGCCGATTATCAAAAATGATAGTGCTAATGCCTCTTCTAGCAATAGCAGCGAATCTGTGATGAAAACATTAATAAATGATAATAATAAAATCGAGAAAAATTACAGCGAAATGATTGCTAATTCTTCTGAAAGGAATTCTTCATTCCAAAAAATTACTGGTTTTGCAACTTCTTTGTTCGACGAAAATACGAAAAAGTATGGATATGTTATAGTTTGGATATTAGTTACTCTAGCTGTATTGTCCTGCATAGTTTATTTAATAAAAAAATATAAATTATTGTCTCGTATAAAAAGAAAAAATATAGAGCGCAATGAAACTATAAAGAAAATCAAAGATGCAGAAGACGAATATGAAGATGATGAAACTATAAAGAAAATCAAAGATGCAGAAGAGCGCATTAGGCAGGCAGAAATGGAAATCAAAGAAATAAAAAAGAAAGAGATAATAAAAACAGAAAAGAGACTTTCTGTACTTAAAGGGATTAAGAAAGAGGATAAATAGTGTAATAATTATATATGGAAGCCCATGTCAGAGTATTATGAGAAGAATCGCCTTTGATATTGATGATGTAACTGCCCCGTTCAATGGATACTTTGTACAATATTGGAATAACAAATATAATACTACCTACCGCTTGAAGGATATTACTCACTATAATTATGAGATTGCGTTTCAATGCTCATTAACAGAAACTATTGAAACAGTTCACTCATTTTACGAAACTCCTATGTTCAAATCAATTTTGCCTTTTAATTCCGCTAAGATAGCAGCTTCTATCCTATATAAAAGAGATGAACTTTATATTATTACTGGAAGAGCGGTAAGCATTGCAGATTTTACTTGCGAATGGCTTCAACGGCATTTTAACGGAATCTTCGCTAAAGAAAATATATACTTTAAAAATACTTATACTAGAAATGGCTTAGATGAAAAGATAACTAAAGCACACATATGTAAAGATTTGGGAATAGATATTATAATTGAAGATAATTTGAAAGCAGCAAAGTCATGCGCTGAGCATGGAGTCTCTGCTTTTTTAATTGAGAGGCCTTGGAATAAAAATGAGCAAAATTTTCAAATTCCAAATCTTATAAGAGTTAGAACCTGGGCAGAAATCAAAAACACGATGCGCCACCTCGGCTTAAAAGCCAAGGTTTGTGACAGGCGCTCGTGTTTTGGATGCTCAAGATTCAACCTTGGCTTAAAAGCCAAGGTTTTCGTCAAGAATCTTGACATAATAAAAGAATTAGAAGATTCATCTATCTAAGTATTCGGATGCAGATTCATTATCAACTGCTACTGGTGCTTTCTGTCCATTAGTTTCATAGTATTTGTAACCTCATTATCCAAGATTACTTTTAGTTCTAGACCTTTTTGTATTATTGAATTATTCATTCTATATTCTTTAGCCGCATTATAAAGGCCTATAACAATAGGCATAGCTATAATTGCAGGAAGCAAAATAGTCCCTATTCTATCTAGATATTTATAAAAAACCTTATTATAATTTTCCATTTACTAGTATAATCCTATTTATATTGTCTATAAATCTCTGCGGAATGATTTAATACATTCTTGTGCAACTTCTTTCGCAAATTCTTCAGGACAAATAGCCTTGGCAATCTGAGGAACTTTCCTATATGCTATAGAATATTCTACACCTAATGGATCTCTTAAATTTTCTGGAAGCGAATTGCCATTACACCCATCTACCCCTCGATACATATCGTAAAAAATATATTCAAAAGCGCTAACAAACCCCTTTGGGCTTAATATGCCATCTCCTAATCTTAGTGCTAAATAACTTGCAATAGCATATATTTTTGGTTTTTCTTTAGGCATATAAACAGCTAAATTAGTTAGTTTATCACTAAACTCTTTTGCTGAAATTGTATGCTCAGGAGTTAGTTTATCAGAAAGTTCTTTTGTTAAAATTTTATACTCATTTATCATATCATTTATCTATCTATACATGGCTAATATAGGTATTTAAATCTTTCTATTTGTTACTACTAATATAAGACTAATATATTTTTCTATAATTCCTCTCAAACACACTTCACTCTTACTGCCTTCTGTTAAAACTTGTCAAAGCCGCCAACTATTATTCTATTTTTGAACAAAAGTAATTCTTGGAATACAAACTATGGCGAAAAATATAAATAATTGAACAGTAATTGCCTTTATTCAATTATTAAAGTCATTGACTATATTATAGGATTAATGTTTTAGAAAATCTGTGTATTTGCATTTACCGCAGGTTAAACGGTCTTTATGATTTGCTAAGAATATCCCTGCGCCGCATCTCGGGCAGTTTTTGCTTTTCAGCACGCCTTTTTCATAGTGAGCGTATTTTTTGCTTGTAAGCTTGTTTTTATGCGGCTTTTTTCCCTTGCCTACTTTTGGCGCACTGACTGCTCTTTCAGACATTTTACTTAGCTCCGTCCTTAGATTCTTTTTTCTGCTTTGCTTTCGGCTCGAATCTATTCTTGTCTTCTACTGAATTGTAGATGTAAGCATCTATAAGAAAGTCCCGGCTGCCAAAATTTCCAGCTATCTTTTTTATAACTATTATTTCAATATTTGCCTTAAAATGCTCAGAGACTATAGAATAAACTTTCTGAAATCCTGGATTACTTTGGGATTGGATAATAAATGACAATTCTCTACGATGGATTAGTTCGTTATTGAAGTCTTTTAACACTTTCATCCTAACCTTATTGCAAAAATTCCAGATTTATTTATATTTATTTTTTTTGCTATTTCTGATTTATCCGGCTGCAATATAATAATCGCTCCCTTAAAATGTTCCGAAAATTCCTGCGAGCCGCATTGAGGGCATTTTGCTTCTTCAAAAACTGTTTTACAGGCTTTACATGCTTTTTGGGACTTCATTATTTTTTACCTCTTTTTTCAGCTTTCTCTGATTTTTTTGCTAAGATTTTAGCAGCGTGCTCTTTTTTCTTTTTGTCTTCTTTTAGCCATTCGATTTTTCCCAGACCCGGCTGGCGCATTGTTAGACCTATTTTTGGCTCGCCTGACTTATAACTTATAGCAACAACGCGGGCCATACATTCGTCATCCTTGGCCAGATTTCTTTTGGTAGATTTACCAGAAAGAGTGCCTGTTTTGCTTACAGAAACATAGTCCTCCATTGTTTGCGATATATGAATCATTCCCTGAGCAGGACCTATTTGTATGAAGGCTCCGAAATTTGTAATCTCTGCAATAGAGCCATATACTATTTCATGCAATTCAGGCTTCCAGATTAGTAATGTGAAAACTGACTTATAGAACGGGGCCCCATCTCCGGGAATTATAACCCCGTCATCGACGCTTTTTACCGAAACAACATTTATGACAAACCCAAATTCCTTATTAATTTTTTTCAAAAAGCTTTCATTCAACTGACGTTCAACTGCCTCATTTGTCGGTAATCCAAAATGCTTTGGCTCTACACGTACATGGTCTTCAACATCAATTAAGTAAAACATAATCTATAAGAGCAAGAAAAAAGCGATTTAAAAAGCTTGCGTTTATGTTTTTATTGTTCTATCCTGAAATTATTTCATAAGGCTGATCTAATCAGTCCTATGAAATTGACACAAGCGAAGTTTACAGATACTTTGAAGAAACTAGCTGATGGCAAGACAGTTTATCAGGCAAGAAAGGTTTTATTCTAAAATATTACTTGCAACAAGCAATCGGGTAAGAAGCACTGCACGAAATTGGCCTAATATTAAGATATTGATGATTCTTAAATCCAGCTTCATTCGCCTTAGCGAATTCTAAAGCAGATCCATAAATCTCACTTCTGGTTGATGTCCAGTCATAACAATTATAGCCTCCCTCTTCCTCTCCCTGAACCCAAGCTAATTTTGCATTTCCATCTCCTAAAACAGTAAGTTGTCCTTTCGCCCAAAGCTGATTAATCTCTCCAGAAGTACAAATTCTACTATCCGCAAAAGATGCGCCACATTTCTCATTTATTTTATCAATCCCGCCAAGATAAGGATAACTAGAAGCAGTATATCCTGCAAAAGTAACTCCTCCTGCTCCTATAGGGCACCCTGTGCCGTCACTTCTGCATACGCCTTCAATCTCGTTAGCAGAATGCCCAAACACTGCAGGATTAGCAGGATTGGAATTATAAGCATATACAATAAGCAATCCCATTAACATCAAAAAAGCTCCAAGAATTACAAAAAATCTTTTCTTGGTAACATTTACCTCTAATTTCATATTTTTAAAGAGAAAAACAAGTATTTAAATTTTTAGTATGCCTGGGCATTTGTGCTATCTAAAAATTAATTTTTAGAAGCATTGACAGATGAACAAATCTCAGGTTATCAAAATCCAGAAAGGGATATAGAAAATACAATTAAAATAACTCTTATTCTTTTAAAGAAAATATTTGTAATATAAGTTAAAAAGTCCCGATTAATTAACACTCCACAGACAAACCGTGTTGCATGATTCGCATTGACGCCGACGACAAAGGATTATGCGAACTTTTTTATATCGACGACAAATGAATAATCATGCAACACAATTCACAGACAGTGCATTGTTG
>CAZOCP010000011.1:0-21178 GCA_964578345.1 Candidatus Woesearchaeota archaeon | reverse complement strand
CGTATTAATCCTTCTGATTATCATGGTAGCATTAAGAATATCTAAAAGATAAAGATAGAGGTTCTGTCGCAAGGGCGGTTAGTTTAAATTATTTCTAAGAAAGTTTCGCATTCGGTTGATGAGAGATTTAGAGAAGAACTAATAAAAAATTTACTACTATTAGAAAAGAATCTAGATGATAGTATTTATAAGATTAGAAATCTAATTAAAAATATGGTTTTGATAATTAATACTGTTAGACTTTCTGCAGGGTCTGTTTTGATTGAGGGATATTCAAATTTAAGGATTGTATTGAATTCCGAATCTCTCCGTATACCTTATGAGATAAAGGAAAGCAGGGTTAAAGTTTACGGTAAGATAGTAAGATGTTTAGAAAGTACAGAATTTGGGGGCTTAAGGGCTATACCTAATATTCCTGAAATAGAGTCTGAGTTTTTACTTACTTCAGCTAGTTTGGGTCTTGATTCACTATATATTTCTAAAGATACTTGGCATAAACTTAGAGAATATGGCATTTTACCAGAAAAAGCTTATCTAAGTATTTATATAACTGAAGTTGAAATCAATGGTAAAAAAGTCAAGGTTTATTCTCAAAGGGACGTTACAATATAGTGGAACTTTCAAAAATTATTTCTGAAATAGACAAAAGAAAATCTTTGGCTAAACATTACTATGAAAATTTTGAAAAACATCTAATAGATGAAAGGATTGCAAAAGCTTCTGAATTTCTATGGGGCACTGTAAACTCTTTAATTTACGCTATAGGACTGACGTATAATAAAAAGATAAGCGAACATGCTAAAATGATTGAGTTTTCAAGAGAATTATCAGAAGAAGAGCAAGACGATAATATATTCAAAGGCTTTAAGGAAGCAGAAATCTTACATGCTAATTTTTATAATAATTTTCTAGATAAAGATGGACTAAAATTGAAAAGGGAAGAGATTGATAGATTAATAAGTAAGTTTGAAAAGATACTTGAAAAAAGAATTAATCTTCTAAAAACAAGTTTTGTAGAATCTACACCTGATGAGGACGTCTTAGTTAATTAATTATTCTGTTTCAAACTCTTCAAAGTAAAGTTTTCCAAGAATTACCCTGAACTCCCATACTGCACCTTTCTGCTGGTGTCTGCATATCTACTGCTCCCTTTCTTACAAAGTTGATAGATAAAATAAAAACCCCTTCACCAACCGCTATGCGACACCTAAATCATCAACCGATAGGCGACACTCTCAAAGACAAGCAGATTATTAAAGAGCAATATTCTAAAATTTTAATGCATAGAAAATACATATTTTTTTTAATAGCAAGATATTTAGTTGCATTAACATTAGGGCTGGGAAATTTGCATATAATATATTTCATCTTTACTCCCCTCACAATTTATCCGGTATTTTTTTTATTAAAAATAGCTGCGGATGCGCAAATAATACACGGAACTAATCTAATAATGCTGTCCAATGCAACAATAGAGCTTGTGCCCGCATGCATAGCCGGAGCAGCCTATTACTTATTTCTTATTTTGAACTTAACAACGCCGATGCGCTTTGCACAGCGCATAAAAAGTCTAGCGTTTTTATTGGGCTCTTTTTTATTATTGAATATTGCCAGAATATTCTTGTTTGCTTTATTTATAGACAGCATATATTTCGACTTTACTCATAAGGCTGTTTGGTATTTTGGAAGCACTATTTTAGTAATTTTAGTATGGTTTATCCATATCACTATATTTTCTATCAAAGCAATTCCATTTTACAGCGACTCGCGATGGCTTTGGAGTAGAACTAAAAAGGAGAGTAAACAATGGAGATAATCTTAAAATTTTTTGATTTCATACTGCATGTCGACAGATATATCGAAGTAATTCTTCAAAATTACGGAACCCTGGCTTATATAATATTATTCTTGATCATTTTCTGCGAGACAGGATTAATTATAACTCCATTTTTACCTGGAGATTCTCTGATTTTCATTACAGGAACATTTGCCGCTCAAGGAGATTTAGATGTATTCCTCCTTTTCTTTTTGCTTTCTTCAGCTTCAATTCTTGGAGACACTGTCAATTATTGGATTGGGAGCTATTTCGGAGAAAAAGTTTTTTCTAAAACCATATTTTTTAAGAAGAAATATTTAGAGAAGACAAAAGACTTCTATGACAAATATGGAGGAAAAACCATCGTATTGGCAAGATTTGTGCCAATTGTGAGGACATTTGCGCCATTTATTGCAGGTGTTGGGAAGATGGACTATGTAACTTTCTTAGGCTACAATGTTTTTGGAGGAATGTTATGGGTAGCCATATTTGTTTTTGGAGGTTATTATTTAGGCAGTATTGAATTTATTAAAGAAAACCTGGCGCTTGTAACTTACATTATAGTTATAATATCGCTAATTCCTCCATTCATAGAATATATGAGAAACAAGAAATAAGAGCATTATCTTAATTTGTTTCTGCTTTTAGCATTTATAACTGACTGCGTCTTAAACTTTTCAATTGCAGGAAGAATCTCGCAGTTAGCAACTTCTATAACATAGCAGTTATTTTTCTTTGTTATTATTGTGTTAGTACCTTCTTTAATTAAAATAACGACATTATCTGGATGAGTATCGCAAGTTGCATAAGTTCGATTCAATTCTTTAGCAATAAAGTCATCTGGAACCCCGCTCTTTACAACTAATAAATTATCTGATAAAAATGAAGTAAGATCTGCAATTGCTATGCTGCTTTGAGGGCATTTATTAAGCCCCGTGCTATTAATAGAAATATAAACCGGAACTCCGATAGTATATAGAACTTCTCCAGTCATAGGAACTGCATTTTTCCTTGGGTCATTTCTAAGGTATAAATTATATTCGTATTGATTTCCTTCAAGGTCTTTAAAAAAGTAAGAGTAATGAAATACAGGGATTTGCCCAAATTTTTCCTTGTTAAATGACAAGCCTTCGTAAACAAAACTCTTTTTACTTTGGAAAAATAAGTAAGAGCCGATAAATAAGAGCAGTAGGGCTGCAAGAGTAATAACTATCCCAAAGAATTGTTTGCTCTGGTTTTTCTTTGAATAAATATTTTTTTTAAGCTGCTCTCGTTTTCTCTTTATATTTTTTTTAACCATGTTAAATATTATTAAAAAGGCATTTTAAAGCTTTCGGCTATTGGCTAGAAACTCCCATAATCTTAAATAAAAAAGCATCGGCGGCTCTGATATCTCCTTCAATAAAAACACAGTTTTCCTGTTGATAAACTCTTGTAGATTCTGAGTTGTTCCATACAATTAAATTATCCGTGCAGTTCTTTTCAGGAAGATTTTCTTCACATCTGCCGAGACATGCAGACTTAAGATTAATATATTTACCAAGAGTTGTCCGAATCTCCTCTGAAATTGCGTCGCTGTCCGAAACTAGATAAACAGAGCTATTTAGATAATCTTGCGCCGTAATGTTTAAATTAATTGGTATGTCTGCAACACTTTCAGGAGAGTTAGCAAATGATATTGTTTCCTCTCCTATTTTTAAGTTCCATCTGCCGTTTGCTGATTCCTGCTGATCTGTAGAATCTTGCACCGCACTGGAATCTTGATAATAAATAAAAGCAAAGCCAAGGCTGCTAATAACTAAAAGAGAAAGAAGGAATATGCTTATTATTCTGCGATTTCGCGCTGTTTTTCTCTCTTTTTCTTCAGTTGTCTGTATTTTTTGCATATAATATAAAAAAGACAGATGTTTAAAAATATAACTCTTCTATTTTTTGGGCCGGCGAGAAAATTTTTTAGTCAGTTTAGGCGAGATTTAGCTTCAGTGTACGCTCAGCTCACATATAGAAAGATTTAAATAGTTCTTATTTATAACATATGTAATATGATAAAACCAATTGTTCATAAAAGATACCTTAAGTTATATGAAGAAACCGCTAAAAACAAGATTATCGAAGTTTTATTTAGATATCCTGAAAAGGAGTTTAGCTTAAGCGATTTAGCTAAAGAAGCAAGCGTCGCAAAAGCAAATATAGGGGGAATTTTAGAAGAATTTAAGGAAGCGGGGCTGATAAACATTGAAAAATTAAGCAAGATATGGAGAATAAAAGCAAATCAAACAAATTGGCTTTATATTAGAAGCAAAATAGTCTACAACTTGAATTTTGTGTATAAAAGCGGATTAGTTGAATTTTTAATAGATTTTTTCAAAAATCCTAAAGCCATAGTTTTATTTGGCAGTTTTAGAAAAGGAGAAGACCTATCTAATTCTGATATTGATATAGCAATAGAAACAAGCGAAGCTAAGGAATATCAAATTATGGTATTGAGAGAGCTTAGGGAGTTTGAACAGATTATAGGCAGAAAAATACAGATGCATTTATTTAGCAGGGAGAATATTGATATGGGAGTATTTAACAATATAGCAAACGGCATTTTGCTATGGGGATTTTTAGAGGTAAAAAAATGAAAAAAGAGTTTATAGATATCTGGCTTAGAACAGGAGCATTAAGAAATAAGCAGAAAGATTTAGAAAAAATTAAATTAATGATATATTCTGCTGAGATAAATGCTAAAGTTACAAGAACAATTAAGCTAAATGATGATACTGCAACTCTGATTTTCAGGGAGATTTATGAATCGATTAGGCAATTGGGGGATGCAAAATTGGGGATTCTTGGTTTTGAACCTGGAAATCATGAAGTAAGCATGGAAATACTTAAAGAATTTGATATAAAAGATAAAGTGAAATTAAATTCATTAGACAGGTTTAAAAAAATAAGACACGACGTAAATTATCGGGGGTTTAGAACTTCTATCAACCAAGCGGAAGAAATTTTATATTTTTGGGATAAGTGCGGAGAAGAAATTATTAATCTTTTGAGAAGAGATTTAGAAAATAAATAATGAGTTAACAGAAATTTTACTGCTGAAACTGGTTTACTACTAAAGTATGGAGTTGTTCCTTGACATCAAAAACACGATGCGCCACCTCGGCTTAAAAGCCGAGGTTTGTGACAGGCGCTCGTGTTTTGGATGCTCAAGATTCAACCTTGGCTTAAAGCCAAGGTTTTCGTCAAGAATCTTGACATAATAACCTATTTAGTTCTATTTCTTCTTATAATAAATATCAATATTACAATAACCAGCACAGCCACCCCACCTATAATCCATATAGTTTTTGATGAGAATGATGAAGAAGCTGTTTCTTCTTCAGGAGCTTCTTCTGGAGGACTTTCTGCAACGTTAGATGCTCCAGGAGAAGATTCTGCTTCAGGTATCGTCTCAAATATAGAGGCCACATTAACTGTCGCTTTATCTCCAATAATCTTCTGCAAAGTCACTTTCAAATCATAATATTTATCATTGTTCACTTCTACCTTCTTAGTTTCTCCAACGCGCAGAGTTATTTTCTGAGGCGTCGATGCTATTTCCAAAACAGCCTCATTTGTTTTATTGCTTACATTAAGAACTCCTACATAATGTTTCTCATTTTTAATAGTGAGATTTATTCTCTCATTTTTCTGAAGAGAGTTTTCATAACCATTAGATAATTGCTTTTCATCAATCACAATTGTTTTTGTCCAGACTGTTGGTGTCGGAGTCGGAGTTGCTGGAGTTGCTCCTGCAGCACCTCCACCTGTGCCGCCAGATCCTCCTGTATCACAGCCAAGAGTTGTATGCAGCTTTGTTGCACCGCCAGCATTGCCTGCCTGATCAACACAAGTAACCACATAGGTATAAGTAGTAGAGCAAGTCAATCCTGATTCTGAGACTCTTTGAGGGCTGCCAGTTCCTGTAACCGTTGCTCCGCTTCTATCTACTGTACAAGTTCCGTTAATTGTTGTCGTAGAATCAGAAATAGTGATAGACGCATTGATTACAGTACTTGTTGAATCTGAATCTCCCTGAGTAACACTCGGATTATTAGTATCTACTGTTATTGTTCTGGTCTGCAAAGACAAGTTTCTATTTCCAGCGCTGTCATTGACAGTGGTATTGAAAAAGTAAACTCCACTGCTTATCCCAGTAAAGTTAATATAGAGCGAGCCAAGTGTGCTATTATAACTAAAGTTGCTTGCTGAAGGCCCTCCCGTACTATTATGCAAAGTAACATTAGTATAATTTAGATTTGTTTCAGTAATTGAGACATTCACAATAACAAAATTTCTTTTTGTAAATGTATTATTTGCATCTGTTCCAATTCCATAGCTCGGCACTGGAACTGTCGTATCAACTGTTATTGTTCTAGTTGCAATAGTGTTATTACTAAATCCTGCACTGTCATTAACCGTTGCATTGAAGAAATAAACTCCATCGCTTAAGCCACTAAAGTTTACTAACTGGCTGATTGTCCTATTTAAGACGGTATTATTCAAACTGCCGGTTGCATTATATAAGCTTACATTCGTAAAATTAAAGTTTGCTTCGACAACTGATATATTTACTAAAACAAAAGGCCTAGCTACAAAGCTTGCATTACCGTCTGCTTGTGTTCCATAGCTCGGAACAGGAACTGTCGTATCAATTATCACAGTTCTTGTCAATAAAGACAAGTTTCTATTGCCTGCGCTGTCATTAATAGTCGCATTGAAGAAGTATACTCCATCTAAAAGATGAGTAAAGTTGATATAAAAAGATACATTTGAGCGAGTCAAATTTGACGAAAAGAAACTCCCAGTAGCATTAAATAGACTAACGTTAGTATTATTTAGATTTACTTCTATCATGCTCAAGTTTACAATTGTATAGTTTCTAGCTAGGAATGTTCCATTACCCTCTGTTGTCGAATCATAGCTCGGCACAGGAACCGTCTTATCTAGAACAATCGTGCGTGTTTCACTGTAATTAATATTATTACGTGTGTCGTTGACCGTTACGTTTATTATATAAAGACCATCACTTAATCCAGTAAAGTTAATAGTGTAATTATTATTTAATTTAAGCTCTTGAGAAATATTTGATATTGTGGTCAAATTCGTGCTGTTAATCGCGCTTGTTGAATTTGCTAAACCAAGACGAGCCAATAAGGACTGAATTGCTCCATTGTCATACGCACTTATGTTTAAAAATATACTATCTCCTGCGAGGAAAGAGCCATTTGTAGGAGTAAGACCTTGATATGTTATATTGCTTGGAACAGTCGTATCATTAACAGTAACTGATATATTAGTCGTATTAAAAAATCCGGACACATTCACCGTTGTTATTGATATATTATAATAACCAGGCTCTGATGCTGTTGCATTAAATAAGAAGTAATTCAAAGTTGTATTCCAGACAAGTCCATTCGTAGCATTCCATGACAAAACATAAGTTGTATTTGCAAAAATAGTAATGAGAGAAGTTTGATTTGTTAAGTTTGTGTTCGTAGTGAAATTGAAATTGGCAGGAAGGGTAATATTTATTACTGTAATATTTGCAGATGCAGTTACTTCCGTGTTATTAACAGAAATATTATATTGGAAAGTAACATCTTCATTTACCGGGCCAGTAATGTTATTAACGCCCGAGCCCGCGATTGAACGAATAATATGCAATCCTTCTGCTGAATAGATGAAAAATATTCCTAGTATAATTGAGCACAGTATAAATGATTTTAATAAAATTCTATCCCTGCCCTCTTTTTTCATTATTTAATTATAATTTAAAGATATATAAATGTTTCTTTTTGATGAGCTGTAAAGTTAACGGCACCTATTTACATCAATTTTTAATAAGTATATTATAAAAAATATCTTACTAAGGATAATTAATATTTTAAATTTTAACTAATCTCTAAAAACATACTCGCCTTTTTCTCTTCCATATTACCACGATATTGTGGAATATTAATATATAAACATTTCCACATTATTGGCTCCTGTGTTATCCAGAAATTATTTCATAAGGCTGATTTAATTAGCTCTATGAAATTGAGCAAATGTAAGCTAACAGAAACATTTAGAAAGCTGGCTGATGGAAAGACAGTTTATCAGGCAAGAAAGACAGCAGGAATAAGCGAAAGAAGAGGTAATCAGATTCTACAAAAGTATAGAACAATAGGCATTTTGCCTGTTGTTGGTCTTGCTTCAGGAAGACCGAGAAAAGAAATAATAAAAAAAGAAAAAAAAGAAAAATAAAAATTTAGCTTTAAGCTGTTGTGTTAGTAGAGCTTACTTCAACCATTGCAACATTCTGTAGGTTTCCAACAAACTTCTTGCCTACTGCAATTTCAAACTTATCAGGTTCGGATTTCAACTTGGTTACTGCATTTGCAGTATCGCCTGCGTTGTATCCTGCAACCAGTGTTGCGACTTTATCGCCTGTTCTGGCGAAAGTCTGAACTAAGAATGATCCTGCACCGACTGTTGTCTTTTCCTCGAAAGCATCTCCGCAAAGATCGCCTCCAAGTAATTCTGCAGCAATTTTATTGACGCAGCTTCCTCCAATGACGATTAAGTTCTTGCTAGCTACCGAAGCAGATTCTGTATCTGAAACAGATACTGAACCAAGGCTATTTACTGTTCCGCCTCCACTTCCTGTATCGCTTGATGATACCACTGCTGCTGGAGCTGTAAATAACAAGTCCGCATACATTTGCTCATCAGGATACCATAATGTGACAAAGTTGTTGTTGTCTGTATCTCTTTCTAATAAAGTGCCGAAAGTTGTTACTGTTTGAGACTTAGCATTCTTTGATGCAAGTGATCTTGTTGAAAGAGTCGTGTCATCGCTGAATGTTGGTGTATCAATTGCAGCCATAACAGTTGTTGTTCCCTCTCTCGTAAGAGGCATGCAAATAACTTCTCCATTTGTTGAACCGCTGCCCGTAACAGTTTTCTCTTCTTGGAAGAGAATTGCCGGACCTGCTGTAACGTTAAATGAACAATTAGTTGTTCCTCCGTTAAATGTTATTGAACTCAAAATACCAGATACATTATTTAATGGATTTCCTGGAGGATTGGATGAATTCGCTGACCAGTTTATGATATAGCTTACTTTTCCTTGTGTAGTATTTTGCGTTGTTTGACCAATACCTACTCCTCCTGCTCCAACACCCGAGACTACCGCAACTCCAGATTCATAAGTGGTTAAAGAATCTGCTCCTGGAAGATTGTATGTGATATTAGATACATTAGTAGATACTAAAACAGTAAACCATCCTCCATTCTTTGTCTTTATTCTTGGAAAGAGTGTTCTTTGAGTTCCCCAGCTTCCGCCAGCAGCTCCTGCTCCCCAAGTAATGTTTGCTTCTTTTCCTGTTCCACTTACATTTAAAACAGCAACATAATATGTCTGCCCATCAATATTTCTTGATCCAGTATTTGTAGTTCCGGTTGTGAAATCAAAAGATTCTCCTGTAATAACATCTTGGAAAGTGGTTTTATCTGTAGCCGAACTTCCGCCTCCTAAAGCTGTTAATTGAAGAATTCTTCCTTTGTCTCCTGGATTAACAAGTATTTTGTCGTAAAGGGTCAGATTACTGCCTTCTTGGACATGTAGAGTGTAATTGCTTGAATCAGCATTTCTTACTCCTGATAAAGTACCGTCAGATGTACCATCTACATCTCTTCCATAATAATGCGTTGTTGCACCTTTCGTTCCTGCTAAGGCAGTTTCTACTTTAATTTTCGTAGCGACTGAATTATCAGTATCAACAACTATTGTTTCTCTGCTTGTTGAAGAAATAGAAGGATTAAAACCTGCAAGTTGTAGCCTTACAGCTCCTGCAAATACTCTATCATCAAATGATTTATTTGCTGTTAGGTAGTCGCCAGTTGCATCTTTTGCAGCTTGTGCAATTGTGACTGTACTGACTACGTTAGCAGTGTTTGCAGATACGGTCATCAAACCTGTTGTGCCTTGAATTGTAGTATCATCTGCTCCTACTCTCACTGCAGAATTATTTACAATATGCAAGGTTTGCGCGCCAAGCAATAAATCAGCATTTGATAATGTTCCTGTCTTTGTTGCATGGAATAAGTCTTTTATATAGACTTCAAACTCCCCTGGAAACTTATAACTTGAACCTTTATTCACTGATTTTTGAGTACCATCAACAGTTAATGTTGCTGCTGTTGCGCTTGTCGTACCTTTCAAGAAAATAGTATGGTTTACACCGTTTACTACTACTGATTTGGTTTCACCTTCATCAACAACTATTGGACTGCCGCTTCCATAGAGATAAAGATCTGTCCCAGTTGAACTAGCCCCGACAATATATTCGGTTCCTAATATCTTCAATTTAGCAGTTCCAATAACACTTGTTGCATCAGAAACATTAAGTGCTTTTACAAAAGTAAGTGTATAGTTATACAAAGGAGTTTGTGCACTACTGCCTATATCTACTAAAGCTATAGGGTCAATGCTCTCTCCGCTCTTACTGAATAAAACTTGCCTGTTTCCAGGAATAATTTTTTGCGTATATTTATACGCTGTTCCTGCTGCATCAGTAGATGTTCCATCTGCAAGCAAAACTGGCAATTCATTATTTGACAAAGTTGTTCGAGCAGCATTGATTGAGCTGTTCATAAACAATTTTTGGCTTGAAGTTGCCAGATTAATTGAATCTCCTCCTGTAGCTGATGCTCCAGAAGAAGTTGTGCCTCCTGATGTTTTCGCAGTTTGTTTTGCTAAATGATATTGCAAATCAGTTGTAACGTCAACAACAGCAGGCAGGTCTAATTGCGCGCCCGGCGCAGAACCGTAAACTACAGCAACATCAGCAGCGCCTCCTTTTACGAATGGTGCTGGATAACTTGCTGCAGCTGCCAAAGCAACTGTTGAAGAAACCATAACTGCACTTGACAATACCGATGCAATTTTTCTGAAATTAAACATTTTTTTATACCTCCTTTCAGCTTTGTACTATTGGCAATCCCAAAAGATCCCTCTTAGAGGAGACTGTATTTTAATTGACAGTCCGCCAAGGCCGTGTCGAGCATGCAGCGTTTATAACGCTCATGGCTGACAACCCTTCAATCTAAAGATTAAAGCGTGGCCAGTACTCTCGCTTTGAGAGCAAATGATTAAATTCTCGAAGCTTTAAAAAGTTTTCTGCCAATTCATTGCTAATACGAACACAAGCATTAATGCTACTTAGTTTTATTTATAAATCTTTCGGTACTACTAATTAAAAAAACTCAGTAGTTTAGAGACAAAAATTCATCTTATTATCAGCATTCAATTAATATATGGTATTTTTTAACATATATTGTAAACAGAAACATATAAATACTATATATATTATAGATATGTTAGGGTATTAATACCACGATATACCATGGCAAAAAAAACAAAGAGTCTTGACATCTCAATTATCGACGAGGGCGGAGCTTTTACTGCTTTCTTTAAAAAATTTACTGGCGAAACCGATGCTTTTGATTATGAAGGCATAGCTGCTTTGAGGCATCTTTTGAGCAATCAGAAAGCAAAACTGATTCATTTCATTAAAACAAAAAAACCAAAATCAATTTATGCACTTTCTAAGCTGGTTCAGAGGGATTTTAAATCTGTGAGAGAAGATATGAAAGTGCTTGAAAGATTCGGGCTTATAGACCTGATTTCAGAAAAGAGCGGGAAAAGATCGCGCCTTAAGCCAGTTCTTGCAATTGAAGAATTAAACATTAGGGTTAAAGTTTAGGTAATTAGTGCCGAATTGCACTAATCACCAACTTTGGAATGCAGGAAAATCCCTGTTCAGGAATGCTGTACAAACCGCGCCCTTGGTGCGCTGCATTCTTGACACCATCCTTCGGTGCTAAAATGCCTCAATCACTAAAAGTTTAATAGCATAATCTAAATGAATTAATTATAATTCCATTGTCAGCAGGGATTAGATACTCTGCCGTTGTATACTTAGAAGAGCAGTTCCCATTAGTTATTGTAATTATCTCTTTACTAACATCTTGAGTTAAATTCTGAGTGTAATTTGAATTGAAAATATATCCCTTAATAGGCCTATTTGCGCCAACAGACCAGCTGGCAGCAAGAGTTTCAGCTAATGCCTTCTCTCCAGCCATGCAGACTTCTATTCCAGAAGAGCAGCGAGAACCTGAATTTTTATAACATTCCTTAATTAACTCACTCAAGGAAGCATATTTGTCTGATACAAAAGAGCAGTCACTAGTATATTCCATCGAGCTTTCCAAAAACCTTCCCAACTCTTTGCTTTCTTTAGAATTAGAAGCAGGCTCTTTATTCAAACTAATGCCTAATAAAACAACTATCACCACACTGACTAAAACAACAATTGCTACAAAACCCACAATTTCTTCCTGCGCCTTTTTTCTTGATAAAATATTCATTAAGATACGTGCTTGCCTCCAGCATATATTTTTCCTATATCGCATCGAATCACATATATATTATTCACATCTCTTTTACAGAGAGCTGCAAAAGCCCCAACAGGAGTGCCTTTATACAAGCTCTTATTCAGAATAGTAATTGTTCTGCAGTCTGGGTAGTTCGACTTTGTGCACTCTCCCTTCTTATTTGGGTAAATCGTCTCTATTGATAAATAATCTAAGTCCCAGAATTTCTGATATGTTTGCTGATATTTTAAAACAAAAGCCTTATCTAAATCTATGCAGAAAGCGCACTGATTCGGCGAAGAAAATTCAGGCGTCGATGCAATTTTACGAACAATCTCTTGAGACTCTTGTTCTCTTAATTGAACAACATTTTCTTTAACTTGCGATAATCTAATAGAAAGATAAAACAAAGCAACAATAGCGAAGAATATCATGAGTGCAACTAAAACAAAAGCCATCTCTTGTATTTTCAGCTGTCCTTTGTGTGATTTTCGTTTAAGCATTTATCCTCTTGTTTTAAATAAAAAGCATGAAAGAGCATCATTTATCTCAGCTAAACTATCTGCCGATAATTTTATAGGGCGAAGCTGCCGTGAATTATTTAAAGCAGAAGTTAAGTTGGAATATAAAGCTAAACTAGAGCTGATTTCTGGTCCAGGGCATCCTCTTGGAGAAAGATAATCTGCCTTTGATTTATACAGACCAGCAAGTTCTGATGTCCTCAGCATAATTCTTTTTATCTGGCATTCATACATGCTTGAATCTGCAAATATAGCTCCGTAGAGAAGCGCATTATTCTCATCTAATTCTTCATAGTAAACTGCCGCCTGTTTTTTCCTGCGGACTGTTTTAGCCACTAAGTTGACATCTATATCACATCCTGTCGCAGAAAAACAAACTTTTAGGCTCTGCTTTGGGCATTTTGAGATAGTTTCTGTTACATTGAAATTCATAGGCCTTAAATCCAGAATCTCATCCTCAATTTCATTTGGCGGGTTAATAAAACAATATTTTTGCTCTTCTGGAATTATATAAATCAAATCTGCAACTTTGAAAGGCATGAAAAAAGGCTTGGAAAAAACAACAAGAGATTTCCCTTCAATACTATCTGAAGAAAATATATATTTACTGGAGATAGATGTTTCCGCGCCCCCATCTTCTAAATTTTTTTTAAGAGAGGACGACTGCTCTGCTATACTTACTTTTTGTTTGCCGAATGGCGGCTCTGAATCACAGGACAAAAAAATCTTATTTTCAGATGGCAGATTAATAATAGATATTTTTCCTGATTCAGAGCCGGTTTCTAAAGGATTCAGAATAGTTGAAAACTGCTTTGCTGCCGCGCTGTCTAAAAAATACCTTTCACTGTTAATAATTTTCGTCGATGCATATATTGCTAAAAATATTATTACTGCTCCAACCAGCACTGAAAAAATCCAGCCGAAACTAAATTCGAATCCTTTCTTATTAATCATGGTTTAAGCGAAACTAATGGCTCACTGGTGCGTTTGCTGATTTTTATAGATATTTTCCCATTTTCTTCCGATAAGCAGAAAAAAGAGCTGAACGATGCATGTTCTAAAGTGTATGCGAATTTATCGCCCCCGCATATTTTTTTATCCTCTGAATAAAAGAAAAGATTATTTTCTTTTTTTGAATATGTTTTAAGAAATTCATGATAATCTTTATCTAATGAGCTTGGTTGGAGTGAAACTTCTCCGAAGCAAATTCTCTCTGCTTTATCTGGAGCAGAATGCTCTATTATGTCTGAAGTTTCTCCATCAGCACGCCATGCTTTATCAATTCTTTCTTGAATATCATTGGCAAAGAGCTTGCAGGAGATATTTGTTTCTAAATTAACGAATTTAAATATAACATATCCTGCTACTGCAAGAGTTGCAGCAATAATCATGATTGAAAAAATCATCCCAAAGGAAATTTGTAATTGTCCTATTTTTCGCCCCATAAAAATAACAAGGGGGAGTATTTCTTAAATGCTTCGCTATTTTTGATTTTTATGCTTATATAGCGCAGGACTCAAATATTTAACCATTCCATTTGAGTCCTGCGAATATAGTGGTGGTTTTCGTGGTAAGTTATTTTAGTCCACCACCATAGAAGCAGAATAAGCCGCATAAGCAAATCCCGCGCTTTGCGCAGGATTAAAACTCTTCAGGTTTTATAAATTTTATTTCTTCTTTTTCAATCCTTTAAGAGTCCCGGAGATTCTCAAAACAGTTGCCGGCAAAGGAGAGAGCGCAAATGCAGCCTTTACTGCTTCAACCTCACTTCTCGAAACAGATAAAATAACTTCATTAGAGTCGGATTTTACAAAGAAAGGCGCTGCTTTAGCCCATCCCAAAATTCCTATATAATCTAATATAATCTGTTCAATCTGCTCTTTAGAAGCTCCCGTAATAAGCAGATGCCTCTTCTTTTTTCTAGAGCTTGAATTTAATTTAAGGGCCATTATGATATTATAGTCTTATTAGCAATCTTCTCATTAACTACTTGTCTAACCATATTACTTTCTAAAGCAAACCCCAAGCTTTCGGCATTGCCTAATTTGAAGTTATTCACTCCTATTACTTTTCCCCTCGTGTCTATTAAAGGGCCGCCCGAATTGCCGGGGTTTAGAGAGACATCTGTTTGAATATATTCTTCAAGTCCATTTGGCCCCTCTCTATCAAGGGCAGAAATTATTCCTTCTGTGACTGTAAAAGAAAGTCCTAATGGGTTTCCTATTGCTATCACTTTCTGCCCGACATTTAAGTCATCAGAGTCCGCCAGTTCTAAATAATCATACTCTCCTTGTATTTTTAGAAGAGCAATATCACGATTGCTGTCATAGCCGATTAGTCTTGCAGAAATCACCCGCTTATCATAAGTAAGTGCTGCAATTTGCTGGGCACGCGCAATGACATGGTGGTTTGTGATTATATAGCCATCCGGGCTTATTATAAATCCTGTTCCTGAAGTCTTTTCAGTTCCAACACTGACAACACTTCTAACTGCTCTGTTAATCACTTCTGAAAAATCTCCGCTGCTCGATTTAAGGAGAGTTATATCTTTCTCTATATTTGACTGAACTTCTTGCTGAGCTAGAAAAGCTTTGGATAATTCATTGAAATTTTGTTGGTGTAATACATCTGAATCATCAAGTTTTGTCTGAAATATTTTTTCCAGACCTGAAATAGAATCTGCGAAATTTGTTCTAGACTTTTCCAGCTCGCTGTTGAGTTTTACTATATGCGAGCTGAGAATAAAAAAAGAAATTACTTGTAGTACTACCAGAAGAGAGACCAGACTATATAAAACATTTCTGTGCTTTTTTAGATGATGTATATGTTCTTGCATAAAAATAAGCCGAGAAGATTATATTTATAGTTTACTGATGAATCTGGGAAGTCACAAAACCCTTCGGGTTTTAACCCCACACTAAAGTGCGGGGCTTGTTCGTGGTTTTGTGACCGCCGGAGAAATCCTCACAAACAACCCAGACTAAAGTCTGAGGATTTCTACGAGCGTTAAACAATTTCGAAAACCTATTTAAACTCTCTCTTATTCAAGGCACCATGAAGATACATACAATAGGAGGATATAACGAGGTCGGCAAGAACATGACTGCCCTGGAAATAAACGACGATGTTATATTATTTGATGCAGGGCTGTTTCTACCTGCTATTGTCGGTTTATCTGAAAGAGAGAAGATCCTGACCGAGAAAGGTATGCGCGCTTTAGGGGCATTGCCCGATGACCTATATCTAGAAAAGAAAGGGCTGAGAGATAAAGTCTGTGCAATTTTAATTTCTCATGCACATCTAGATCACATAGGTGGAATTCAATATATTGCTCCAAGGTATAATGCCGTGATTGTGAGCACACCTTTCACGATTGAATTATTAAAAATATTAATGGAAGATTCGGGCCATAGTATAAAAAATAAACTTGTCAGCATAAACCCCAATGGAGCATACACTATAAGAGGAAAAGACAGGTATAAAGTAGAGTTTCTCAATATTACTCATTCAACCATTCAATGCGCTCTTATTGCAGTACATACGCCAGAAGGAATTGTTCTTTATGCAAATGATTATAAATTAGACAACTCTCCTGTCTATGGCGACAAACCAAATTATCAAAGGATGAAAGAGCTTGCAAAAATAGGAGTTAAGGCTTTGATTGTTGACTGTTTATATGCCCCAGATGATCGAAAAACTCCTTCTGAAAAAATTGCCAAGGGGCTATTAGAGGATGTTTTCTTCAGTACAGATAATCATAATTCAGGCATGATTGTAACAACATTCTCTTCACACATCGCACGCTTAAAAACTATAACCGAATTAGGCATAAGATTAAACCGCCAGGTTATATTTTTAGGAAGAAGTCTAAATAAATATGTTACCGCGGCGCAGCGTGTTGGAAAAGCGCCGTTTAGAAATCAAATGCAGATATTTACATACAGAAAACAATTGGAAAAAATGCTGAAAAAAATAAATTCTAAGAAAAAAGATTATCTTATTGTATGCACTGGCCATCAAGGTGAACCAGGCTCTATATTAGACAGGATTGCAAGAAACCAGTTGCCATACAAGCTTTCAGCTGACGATCATGTAATATTTTCTTCAAAAACTATCCCCACGCCAATTAATGAAGTGAACAAACAGGAGCTTGAGAGAAGATTAAAAAAGCATCATGTGAGAGTCTTTGACAATGTACATGTTAGTGGGCACGGTGGGAGAGAAGACCTGCGCGATTTAATCAAGCTGACTCAGCCGGAAAATGTAATCCCCTCACATGGAGACTTAAAGAAATTAACCGCCGGAGCTGCTCTAGCACAAGAGATGGGCTATAAACTAAATAAGACTGTTCACATATCACAGAACGGAAAAGAAATTATATTATGAATGAAGAAATAGTTTCAGGGTTGAGAAATGCCGTTGAAAGGGGAATAACAATAGAGTCTGCTGTTAGATCTTTTATTAATGCCGGATATGATGAGAGAGAGGTCAGAGAGGCTAGTCAGAGATTAATGCAAGGAGCAGGAATGATTGCAAACACAATGATTTCTCCTCCGATTCAAAATGAAAAGGTTCCTATAAAAAAACCGAATGCAAATAATATCCAAAGCCCGCAGAAAAGCTATTTGATGGATAGTCAAAAAAATGTTGCGCCGGCATTTCTACAGCAGACAAAACAGGTTGCAAAGCAAAATGGAGCGCCATCTACAATGCTATCTAAACTTCCGGCTAAGTCTTTGCCAGAACCAATCCAACCAGAACAGTACTTGCTTGCAAAAAAACCAGATAATACTCCTTCGCCATTAGCTAATTATGTTCCAGATTCTTTGCCGAAATTAAGCCCTGCAAATGTCCCTGCATCCAGCAATAAAAAAATAATAATTCTTATAATAATTACAATAATATTAATTGCTATAGCAATATTAAGTATTGTACTTAAAGAGCAGATTATAGAATCTATTGATAAAATATTTTCATGAAATCTATGAATATTGGAAAGCTTCTTAGCAGTTCATTTCAGCACATAACAAAGAATCCTATAATTTCTATAGCTTCTTTATTTTTATATGCTTTGCTTGCTGCTTTTTCTAATTTTTCATTTTCAATTCGCGCTTATTTAGAGACTAATTATGCTCTGACTATCTGGCTTGTTTTCTCATCTGCTTTTTTTATCGCAGTTGGCGCATTTATTTTTAGCGGGATGATAGGAGTTTCCGTCCATCAGGAAATTAAAGAAAGTTCTTCCGTGCGTAAATTCTATATAAGCGCCAGAAAATTTTGGCTGAAAAATTTTTGCATTATTGCTATTTTAATTTCTGTCTCAGCAATAATTAATTTCTTGTCTATGCAAATAGCCAGGCTGTTTATTTCTACACTTGGAGAAACCGCTTCTACTTTGATACTATTCATTTTATTAATGGCAGGACTTTTAGGATTCTTGATATTTCTAAGCTTAGCAAGTTTTGTTCTTGTTATAAATAATATTACTATAGTCCAAAGCATACGCTCCAGCGTAGCCTTGGTTAAATTGAATTATCTGGCTGCCGTCAGTATATTCGTCATGTTTTTTGCAATTATGAATACTCTTTCATTTCTTATAAGATATGATATAATAAACAAAGTCGCTTCTGAATTGATACAGGCAATCATCTTATTCCCATGGTTTGTCTGCACACTTTCTAATTTAATAGCTAAAAATAAAATAAAGTCATGATATATTCTCCTGCTGAAGATTCTTTTTTAATTGAGAAGGAAGTTCGTAAATATTCAAAGAATAAAAAAATTCTTGATATAGGAGCCGGATCTGGAATTTTAAGCAAAGCTGCTAAAAATAGCGGAGCTAAAAGCGTTTTAGCATCAGAGTTGGATAAAGAAGCAATAAAACATCTTGAAAAAGAAGGAATACAGACAATACCTTCATATTTATTTAAAAACATAAAGGGAAAATTCGATATGATTATTTTTAATCCACCTTACCTTCCTCTAGATAATAAAGAAGATTTTGAAAGCAGAAAAGCAACTACAGGCGGAAAAAAAGGAGATGAAATAATTTTAGAATTTCTTAAGCAATCTAAAAAACATTTAATGCACGCAGGACTTATTCTTATAGTTATCTCTTCACTAACTCCTAAAAAAAGAATTTATGCATTACTTAAAGAATTAAAATTAAAAAAAGAAATTGTTTCTTCAGAAAGATATTTTATGGAAGAGATTCAAGTGTGGAAGATAACTCTAGATATAGTAAAGATTTAAAAATACTTTGGCCTCTGCTCTCAAATGAACGAAGAAGAAAAACAACAGCTGCTCTTTGAGGCTTCTTTTATAGAAAAGCAGATGCAGGATCTGCAGCAGCAGAGTATTTTTATTAACAACGAGCAGCAAGAACTAGAGAATCTCAGTAAAAATCTTGATTATATAATAATGCACAATAAAAAAGAAATAATCGCTTCTATAGGAAAAGGGGTGCGCATTCCCGCGCAGCTTATCTCAGCTAAGGAATTAATAGTAGATGTCGGGGCAGGAGTCATGGTGAAAAAAACTCTTCCACAGGCTAAAGAAGTCATAGAGCAGCAAGTAAAAAGATTACAGGAAGCGGGATCTCAAATTGCAAAAAAACAAGAGCAGTTCCATAAAATTCTGCATGATATGCTAAATAGTCTTGGTTTGCAGCACCAGCATTAATTCTCAAAATTTATAAATCAAAAAAACGATGCGCCACCGCACCTTAAAAGGTGCGGTTTGTGACCGGCATTCGTTCCTCGACATTAGAAAAATACTGCTACAAAAATCGATAGTACAATCATATTTCCAAAATCTGCAATAGAGGTTGTTATTGGAATTAAGAAATTATTCGGATCTTCATTATGTTTAAAAAAATAGAATGATCCATAAATAACAATTACTGTAAGTATCGTCAGGATAACTAGCACATCTATAATTACTAATAAAATTAGTTTTATAGAATCTATGTGTCCCACATAATTACCAGTTACCTTAGATATCACTAAAGAGATAATCGAACTAAGTATTGCTGTAATAATTGCAATAAAAATTATTTGTTTTAAAAGTTTCCTTAAATCTTTACTTTCTTTCCAATTTTTGTCTACTTTACCCGTATATAAAAGAGTAGTAAACTTAGAAGAAATAATTATTCCATAATTTCCTATCATTCCATTTAAAAGCGGAAGTAAAATAAGCAAAGGGATAAAAGAAATTATCTTTGTTTTAACATGTTCAATAGATAACCCGCCGAGAGTGCTAAGAATAACTGCAAAAATGAGCACTTTAACACTCTCTTTAATTATAGTGTGAGAAGCATTTGATTTGGATCCATATTCTTTTATATAAAATAATGTTCTTTTTGCAATATTATGTTTTCTATGCATTTGATGGAGCATAGAATGATGCGAATGGCGCTCTAAGCCATGCAGTTGTTCAAATTTTCTTCTATGAGTCGGTAGGTTTACTTTAATAATTTTCATATTATGATAATAAAGGCTATAAGCAAAGATATTATGCTTACAACATCTCCTGTAATTGTGATAAATGGACCCATGATATTGTTCGGATCGTGTCCATTTTTGAATAAATAAAATGTTGCAATCAAAGCAAGAGGAATCTCAACTGCGTTTGAAATTACGCCTGCAAGAAAAGGAATAAAAATTAATTTTAATAAGAATTGATTAGTAAATATCCAATTAAAAAAGAAAAGTACCAAGCCAAGTATAATTGATATCCCCATAGCCAAAATGAACGATGCAAGAATATTTTCTTTCACTATCTTAGATCTGAAATCGTCAGGCTTTATAACTTTAAGGAAGAGTCCCGATGCCAGTCTAGCTGCAAACGCCCCGCTTATATTTCCGCGCATTTCTAAAAATCCAGGCAGAATAATAAGAATTCCGGAAATTAATAATAGCTCATCACTAGCGAAGGCTAATAGAACTCCGGAGATAATGCCGCCAAATATCAAAATTATTTCAGATGATGCAATTTCTGCAAAATTTTTATCAAATATAGAGTTATTTAATTTACTCATAGACGCAAATCCTTTATGTCAAGGAACAACCGCCCCATTAGAATGTGGTTGTTCCTTGAGCACAAGAGAATTTCTATCTGAAATTCTCTGTTCAGAAAAATCACAGGGATTTTTCTGCATCCAAACCTCGAGAATTTTCGATTCTCGATGGCATTCAAGGACGAAAGTCCTTGATGAAACGAGTGCCTATCACAAACCTCGCCTTTTAAGGCGAGGTGGCACATCGTTTTTTTGATTTTAAAATATAATAATCGAAAAATAAAGGCCTCTTTCTTTATCATTGACAAATTAAGCTAAAGATACTTAAATATCTTATGTGTTTAAATATATCTGCTTTACAAAGCTAGAAGC
>CAZOCP010000010.1:0-24487 GCA_964578345.1 Candidatus Woesearchaeota archaeon | reverse complement strand
TAAAATCCATAAACTGTATCCAAGCAATAACACAGCTATTATCTGTAGTTCAATGCCTTTTAGAGGCAGACTAACAAACGAGAATGAAACTCCAAAAAAACCCAAAATAATAGGAAAGAGGCCGACAGTACATAAAGGACAAAAACCAGTCGCCAGCCCAGCAGCAGTGCCTAAACTAGTCAAGGTAGTAGATTCTTTACATTTCACTCTCTCTTTGTATCTAATATACCCAAAAACACCAGTAATAGAAACAAGAACCCCTATCAACAAGGAAAGTAGAATAGACACAGATAATTCAACCAAATTTACATTGGAAGCATATATTAAAATTAGATTTAAGGTGTCTCCAAAACCACTAAGAAAAAAATTCACTGAACTATAAAAAATGAAAATTCCTATAGTCCAATAAACATATGGTCTGCTGAAAACTTTTTTCATATTATAAATATTCTAACTCAATTAATATATTTTTGCTTTGCCAAAGTATTTATGTTACGTATTTAACTCTACTCAACTATTAATTTTCCATATCCCATTCCCATTGAGCAGGCAAAGGCAAATGTTCCTTTTTTTATTGGAGTAAAAGTTATTTTCTCAGAAGGGCTTTTTGAAAATTTAGATACTCCAAGTTCTTTAACAGTAAATGATCTCAAGCATCCCTTTACACTATTATCCAGAGTTAGTGCAACTGGCTGCCCTGCTTTAACTTTGATAATATCCGGATAATAATTATAATTTTTCATGCCTAAATTAACTTCCTGCATCTCTTTTTCTGTATTGAAGACCTGATCAATAGAACTATCTCCAGTCGGAATATTATTGGATGAACTGCTAAAAGTGAATATTACTACAGTTATAACTATCAAAACTATTCCAAAAATATATATATAATTTTTCATTCTCATATATACTCTTAAGGTTTAAATATTCTCCTATCCAACCGCGCCGCTCTTCGGTCCGTAAACCATCAGCCAAGTCGTCACAGCAATAAGAATAATTGTCAAGGTCAATATGAAAAGAGGCCCTTCCTCTGCTTTTCCATGATGCTCTTGCATTTCTTTATAAATTAAATAATTCAAGCCGAAAAGAACAGCAGAGCATATAATAAATACAATAATCGCGGCTATCTTTAAGTTATCATTTAAAAGCATAAACGCAGTCATGGCGCCCATCAGCCCCCCCATAAATCCTGCCATAATTCCCTCCATAATTCCCATAATGCCGCAGCACTTTCCATTCCATATTCCAATTAAAATTCCTAACGCAACGCCAAAAAATCCTCCGACAAACATCCCATTAGTAGACGCCACATAAAATCCAGGTAGAAATCCAGAGATCATTCCTGAAGTCATGCCTACCATCATTCCAGACATACAAGGCATCTCTCTATAAACTCCAATCTGTTTTATCACAGGCATAATAAAAGCATAGCTTAGAGCCATAAAAAATAGAGGCGCCCCATATTTAGGAATAAACTCTTCAATCAGCCTAAACTTAAAAAAATATAATATTGCTAAAAATATAAGAGAAGCCGCAAGGGAAAAAAATATAGACTTTATTATTTTTCCTTCTACTCTATTTCCATTCAATTCTTTCAAAAAAAGCTTAAAATTCATACAAAAATAAAGATATCCCTATATAAATATTTTTGTACAGACACTTTAATAATCCAGATATCTTTATCTTACCATGAAAAAACAAGCGATTATTAAAGCATTTATCGCATCTATCTTAATTTTATCTTCAATATTTTATTTTCCATCAATTCTAGAGATATATAAAGATAGTCAGAGACTAATCTTATCTTACCCATCTTTATCTCCTTTTATTTACTCTATTCTTATGATAGGTTCTATAATAATTTCTCCAATTCCTTCTTCTCCACTTGCTATTTTTGCAGGCAGCATTTTTGGCCCGTGGAATGCATTAATTTACACTTTATTATCTGCAACTGCTGGGGCAGTTATTGCTTTTTCTATTTCTAGATTTTTTTTAAGAGATTATTTAAAGAAACATATTGAAAATACTTCTTTTTATAAAAAAATAGAAGGGAAAAACAATCTCAATATAGCTTATATTGTATTCTTATCGCGTCTTATGCCTCAAGTATCTTTCGATATAGTTAGTTATGCTGCAGGCTTAACCGGCCTGAACATATTCCTCTTTACCCTAGCAACATTTCTTGGCATGATTCCTATTGTAGTATTCTTATCGTTTTTTGGAGATATATTAAAGCCATATGGATTATTTTTACTAGGAGGGGTGTTTATCTTTTTTATTCTTTATCTAATTTTTTCTCTGCTTAAAAAAAGTAACTAGGATAGTTCAGAATCAATTAACTGTTTAAATGAGGAGTAAGGCTGGGCTCCCTCTAGCATCTTTCCGTTAATAAAGAATGAAGGCGTACCTCCAACTCCGGCAGCACTTCCATCAGCCAGATCTTTTTTTACTTCATCGGCAAACTTGTCCGAGTCAAGGCACGAATCTATATCATAGCCTAATTCGCGGGCCCACACGCTTAGTTTATCAATCGATAATATCTTTTGATTTTCAAATATTTTATCATGCATTTTCCAATATGCTTCATCACTCTTGCTTACATACCTGACGCACTCAGCAGCTTCAGCAGATTTTTGTGCATTAGGATGGAAACTCAATGGAAAATCTCTAAAAACTAGTCTTACTTTTCCAGTATTAATATAATCCTTTACAAGTTGAGGATGAGTCTGTTCAAAATGTCTCCCGCAAAATGGGCACTCATAATCAGAGAACTCAATAATTGTTACAGGCGCATCTTTTTCCCCTATAACAACATCATCATCTTCACTTACTTCAACACGCGCCGTTTGTCCTGCAGCTTGCTGCCCGTCGTTAGAAACAACATTTCCGCTCTCTTTTGGAGAATTTTTCAAAACAAACACAAAAATCCCAATAATTAATATTGCTGCTAGGATAAATGTGGAGTATTTCCACAAGCTTTCTTTTTTAATAACAATCGTTTCACTAGATTCCATAAAATTTATTCTTTCTCTCTCTTTATAAATCTATGCAAAATCTTCAATCTTTTCATGAATATTAATCACCTTAGAACGAAATTCAATTTTCCTTTCAAAATCAAAAATAAAGCCGTTGCGAGATATAAAATCAGCACAATAGAGTTATGGAATATAATAATCCCTAATAAACTGTCCTCAATAACATAATTAGCCCCAGACTCGACTTCGACAGGAATAAAATAAGAAAAAGCCAAAAAAATAATGATAATTCCTCCAACAATTAAATACGCCCCGCCCCTTCTTCTTACTTCAATTTTTCTTTCTGTCATATTCAACATAACATGAGAATATTTAAATACCTTAACTAACACACCATTGCATAAAAAGAGAATATGACAAAGCATTGTATTTACTGTAAAACAGATGTTGTCGATGAATCTGTTATTGATTTTTGCAGGCGCTGTGGTATAGGGGTCTGGGGAGAAAAAATGTTCAATGCTATTGTAGACAGTATGGAAAGAGCAAGAGATGCAGGAAATTTAAATCAGGGTTCTGTAAGCCCCCAATCAATTTCTAGAAAGTACTGATATTTATTAAAATTCCTTGACATAATTATCTTTTATAGCGCGCCTTACAAATACAGAAATATAACATCTAAGAAAGCTTTTTAAACTAGTTCTTTAACATATTTTTATGCCAACGCACAAAAATCCAAGACAAAAGGGAAAAATCTCTTTTAGCAGGTTTTTTCAGAAATTCAATACAGGAGATAAGGTAGCAGTTGCTAGAGAATTAAGCATCCCCTTTCATTATTCAAAAAGGTTGCAAGGTAGAACAGGTAAAGTTATAAAAAAGAGAGGGCATGCATACTATGTTGAGATAAATGATTTGAATAAAATAAAACTCTACTCTATTCATCCAATTCATTTAATTAAAATAAAAAATATACAATCATGATAATATCAAAAAAGCCAATAACTCTGGCAGAAGTTAAGGAATACGTTGCAGATTTAGAAGAGAATAAAAATATAAATTATTACTTAAAGGCCTTCTCAAAATTATCAGTCGAGAAAGCAACCAAGTGCATTGATGAAATCCACTCTCTGAATAATCACAAGCTTAATGATGAAAAGATTGTTAAAATAGTTGATTTTCTGCCAGAAGATATGGCAGACATAAACAAACTTTTTATAGATATTTCTTTATCAGAAGAAGAGGCAACTTCTATCTTGAACATAATAAAAAAATACCTCTAACATCAAATGTCTGAAAAAGAAGATTATGCAATTATTTTAGATTATCTGCCCCACGGCTACCCTATGGATGGGAAAATGAATGCAATCGCGCAGGCAGTCGGCGAAAGAACTTTAATTTTATTGGAATTGGTGCCTCGCAGGGGAGTTGCTTTGGTCTCTAAAGAAAAAGTTTACATAGGCCAAGAAAAAAGAGATAAAATATATTACATTGCGGGCAGATTGTCTAAGGAAAAATTGACCGAAGTTGCAAAAAATGAGCTTCAAGAGTTCATCGAGAAAATTGTTTCAGAGCAGGAAAAGAAATTTGTCGATTTCTTTAATACTGCCCAAGCAATTAACGTGCGCCTTCATCAAATTGAACTTTTGCCAGGCTTAGGCAAGAAGCACATGCATGATATTTTAGAAGCTCGCGAGCAGAAGCCATTCGAATCATTTGAAGATATGCGGGGAAGAATCAAAAATCTTCCAGATCCAAAAAAATCTATCGAGAAACGCATAATCGAAGAGATATCGGAGCGCCAGCGCTTCTATTTATTTATAAAATAATATGGCTGATAAACAAAAAAAACGATCATTTGAAGAAAAGAAGATAGAAAAGCAAAGACCTCAGATTCAGGATGAAAAAAATGAGGTTTTAGTTAGGATTCTTGGACATGACATACCAGGTTCAAAAAATATTTACTCTGGTTTGACAAGGATAAAGGGAGTTTCATGGTCAATTTCAAATGCCGCCTGTATTAATTTATCAATACCTAAGACAAAGAAGATAGAATCTCTATCAAAAGATGAAATTCAGACAATTGAGAGATGGCTAAAATTACTTCCTATAGCTGATTTTCTAAAGAATAGAAGGTTTGATAGAGATACAGGACTGACTAAACATTACTTTGGCTCGGATTTAGATATAAAAAAAGAATTTGATATCAAAAGACTCAAAGAAATTAAAAGCTACGTCGGTATAAGGCATTCTGCCAAGCTTCCAGTTAGAGGACAAAGAACTCGCTCGCATTTCAGGACTCGAGGTATAGCTATGGGTATCAAAAGGAAGAAAAAATGATACGCAAAAAAAAATTATACGTAAGACCTAAGAAACTATATGAGAAAAAGCGCATAGAGAATGAAAATTTTCTGCTTCAGAAGTATGCTCTAAAGAATAAGAGAGAAGTTTGGAAAAGCCTTGCGAAAGTAAATTATTTCAGAAGCAGAGCAAAGAGTCTTGCAAGGTCGTCTTTGGATGAGCAGAAAAACCTATTTTTAAAATTGAACAACATTGGGATACCTGCAAATTCAATTGCAGAAGTTCTGGCCCTAAAATTAGAAGATATTTTAGAGCGCAGGCTCCCAACCATTGTTTTTAAAAAGGGAATGTCATCAACAGTTAAGCAGGCAAGGCAGTTAGTCGTGCATAAGAAAATTCTTATAAATGGAAGAGTTGTTAACGTTCCAAGTTATTTAGTTTTAGTAAGTGAAGAGAGTTCACTTGCACTAAATCAGCCAATGAAGCAGAATATCAATAAGGTTTCAGATAAGCCTGAGGAAAAGAACAATGGATAAATCAGATAATCCAAAAGAGAAGGAGCAGGATATGGAAAATGTAAAAACAAATACAAAAGAAGAATACGAAATTAAAGAAGAAAGAAAAGAAGAAAAAGCAGGAATTGTTTATATTTTTAGTTCTTCAAATAATACTATTATTCATATTACAGATTTAGCAGGCAATACTATATCTAGAGTCAGCGGAGGAATGATTACTAAACATAGCAGGCTTAAGGCAGATCCTACAGTAGCTATGTTTGCGGCAAAAAAAGCATCTGAAAGAGCCCATGACCTTGGGATTAATGCTTTATATATAAGAACCAGAGCAAAAACAGGCAGTATAGGAATTGGTTCTGGGGCGCATGCAGCAGTTAAAAGTTTAGGCAAAGCAGGTTTTCGTATAATCAGTATCTTAGACGCTACAAGAGTTCCAAGAGGAGGGCCAAAGCGCAAAGGGGGAAAAAGGGGTAGGCGTGTTTGAGAATTCAAATTTTCAAAAATTCTTTTGCTTTGTCTATATCCTTAATCCCATAAATACCAACCTTGGCATATCCTCCACGGCGTAATAATTTTTCATCAATTTTATCTATCAAACCTAAATTAATTAAAGAATTCTTATAAGTTGGATGCCCTTTAAGATGTGCCCTAATTGTTGTTTGCTTAATAAGTAATTCTTTAGCAAGTTCATCCATTGTCTTAGGTTTTTCTAAAAGAGATTTAACAATTAATTTTTTAGTTTCTCCAAGTTTTCTTTGGTTAAAATCTCTACTTTGCCTGTCAAATAAAAATTTCAAATTCTCTTCCTTATAATTTATAGGTAACGGAGAAATTGAATTGTACAAATCTTTGAAACTGGAAGCGCTAATACCAATTTTCCAAATAGTAGTAGTATGAATCCATTTAGGATTATTCTTAAAACCAATAGTTCTAGTTCTTGAGGTTATTTTGGTTGCCTTATAATGCTCATTTATCAAATCATGAATATCATTTACTAACTTTTCATTAGCAAGCTCGGCTTCAATTTTATCATCCACTTTACCTTCATCAATAATTAAAGCTTTTATAATTTCATCAACAAGTTCTTTATTGTGCTTAGCTAATTTCTTCAATTTTTCAGAAAAATAAGTTTGAGTTGAGTTAAAGTTATCAATCTCTAATAACTTCTTTGCAATGTATCCAATAGTATAAGAAAAATAAAGCTGGTTTTCATTAGCAATAAAATTAATAGGAACACTTCCAAATTCAGACAACCTTTTCTTATGATATTCGACTAAGCTCGGTTCATAAGAGTAAAAATAGCATCCCCCTTTCTCCCTATATGAGCCATCAAACATCAAATGTGCAGCAACATAGACTATATTTTTAAGATTAAAGGGGAGTTTTGGATTTTTAATAATAGTTCCATCTTCGTGGTTGCCAAGACTTTTTATATTATTCTGAGCTTCTTCCTTTGAAATGTTAGCGAATTCCCTTAGGATTTCAAGTTCTTTAATTGTCATTCTATTAAATTGTGTAAATAGTCTTTGAGCATGCCATTTAGGACAATGTAATATTTTATGAAAACAATTCTTACGGCTATTATCAAGTTTAAGTTGGATAGAGTTGCACAACTTAGCATGAAAGTTAGGTTCCAAACTAATAAAAATATCTCCTGGCATTTGCCAATAGCGAACAAGCAAATTCTCTTTTTCCATGTTATTTTTTAGCTATCTTCCAAAGCTGATAAAAAAACGTTTTAAATGCAGTTGCCGTATTCTTATCATAAATCATAACACATGAGGCAGGTTCATTATAGTTTAAAATTAATACTTTATCCTCCCCAAAAATATCTACAGTTACTGGCGTTAACCCTTCAAGAACCTTAGACTCATTCTTCCTAAGTTTTAAGAAAGACTCGAAATATTTGCCTTTTTCTGAGAAAATATGTTTTGCAACTATTTTTGGCTTTAGTTTTATCCTTTTTTGTGTCCATAATCTCCAAAACTCATTAAATTTAGCATCTTTGTTTTCAGTTACACCCATAGCTAATATTTCATCATCATCTTTTAAAGAATCTAAAGCCTCATCGGCAGCAGTTTTTATTCCATTATATCCTATATATGTGACTGCTCTAATATCTTTTATAGCACTATTACGAATTAACTCCAAATTTGGGAGAGCTTGTAGAATAGTTGCCTCTTCCTCTGCTATTTCAGCCTTCTTTTTTTCTAAATAGTCTAATATTTGTTTAGGCGGAGCAGCTGTAAAATGCTTAACCTTATTGACAACAGATTCGCTTACTAAGCCTTTCTTTTTAAGAGACTCTAAAATTTCATAAATTTTTCCTGAATTTAAACCAGATCGGTTAAGAATCTCTCCAGATTTAGCAGTTCCTGTTCTTAAGAGAGTTAAATATATTTTACTTTCATTATGTGTAAGACCTACCTTTTCCAATACTTCCGGTTGCATGACTCTTTATGCAAGAGCATCTTTTTAAATCTTTCTATTACTCTACACTAAGTGGGGGATTATATTTATAATAATTATTTTTTGATATATTCTATAAAGTAATACCTTAGGATACAACATGGCAGAAGAAAAGATGACTGCAAAGAAGCTTGGAAGGAAAGTTAGCATGAAAGAGATACTGGAAGGTTTGGGTAGATATGGTGATTTTGTTATGTTGGGATTAGAAGGAGAAATTGGACAGGAGAAGATATTAACTTTCAGAAAGTATTTTGAGAATTATGTTGCTCAGAATAAATTAAAGCCAGAAGATTTTGGCCCAAATCTAGAAAGAGAAGCTCCTTCTGAGTTCGTTGATTTATTTCGACCAATTGCTCAACGTATAGGATATAACCAGGCCTGCATAGAGCATTTATACTTGTATGCACCATGTGCTGATAATATTATTGGGAAGGTCAATGATTTTACTCGCCTTGATCCATTATATAATCCCTTTATGAGATGGGAAAATGACGATAACAAAGAAAATGGAGGTTCAGATTCTCATGAGCAATCTAGAATTTAAAATTGGAAAAGTTGACTGCAAGTTAAGTGAGGAGTCTCCTCCGAGACAATATTTTATTGTTACTCAAGAGGAAGATGGATTTTCATATCATGCAATGAAAATAGGTGAAGAGTGTAGGTACCATCAAAATATAGTCCAAGCAATAGAAAGAGATGATGCTGGAGTATTAGGGGGCGGAATTGTTGCATATAGGGATGGGAAAGGAGAATTGGAATTATTCAGTAAATCTAATCAATATGGGGGGTTAGACAAAGCATTCATGGAAAACTTTAGAGAAAAATTATTTCGGACATATAAGGAGTTTTTACCTAATCTAAAAAACATACTGATTGACACCAGCAATAAGCCCGGTTTCTTTTAACAAAGAAATAAAATGACAAAACAATTCACCCTTACAAAAATGAATAGCCAAAAACTGCAGGTAATAATAATTATTCCCGAGCTGATTGGAATAATTAAAATTAGCAAGATCTAAAAATTCAAATCCGAAGTATTTAAAAAACCAATTTTTCTTTCAAATTCGAAGAGTCTAAACATTTAAAAGTCATCTTTTTTATATCATATAATGGAAATAATTCAGAAAACCCCGGAGAAACTTGTCTTTCGCATGGATGCGAACGAAAGTCTTGCGAATGTTTTGCGCAGAAGTATTGCCGAGGTTCCTGTTTTGGCAATTGACGAAGTAGAAATTTACAAAAATGATTCTGCACTTTATGACGAGGTTCTAGCGCACCGCGTAGGCCTTATTCCATTAAGAACAGAAAAATCAATGTCAGAAAAAACAAAGATAGATATGAAACTTTCAAAAACAGGCCCATGCACTGTTTATGCAGAAGATTTAAATGGCGCAGCAGATATTATTTATCCAAAGATACCAATAACTATTTTATCAGAGGATCAGAAGCTTGAATTAGTAGCGACAGCAACTCTTGGAAAAGGCATTGTGCATGCTAAATACATTCCGGGATTATGTTATTACCGTCTATTATCAGAAATAAAATCTTCTCCTGAAATTGATGCCATTATACAAAAATCAAAATATGGGCTTATTAAGCCTGAAAAGAATGGAGCCAAATGGATTTGTGATTTGAGTGATGCAGAAATGAAAGTAATTGAAGAGAGAAGTGCAGAATCAATAAAAGACTCACAGGAAATTTTATTTATTATAGAATCATATGGCTCTCTTTCTGCAAAAGATATCTTTATAAAATCTGTTGATGCACTGGAAGATAATCTAGACGAACTTGAAAAAGCACTTAAATAAATCAATATTATTAATCTATTGCTTTTGATATGCTTCTCTTAATAAAAAAAAAGTTATTCTTTACTTAGGAAACACTTCTCATATCAGAGAAGTGTTTGCGTTTTATAAATTGCGTCATAAGTCAAAATAAGCACGCAAAGCCGGATTGTCTTCCTTTTGGATTGAAACTTCACTTAGCCCGAACTAAAAAAGAACTTACAGATGTAAAAATAAATGGTTAGAGTTAATCTATAAGAGTAATGAGCTATAATTTTTCGTTAACTAAATTTTTTAAACTCTTTGGTAACTTGGTTGACTTCTTAATATCTAGGGCTAATAGCAAATTTCTTAAATTTTCACCTTTAGGTATAGATTTACCTGCAACATATAAACTAACTGCTTGCCTAGAAACGCCAATTTTCTCAGCGAGCCAATTTTGATTTAGACCTATCCATTTTAATCTTCTTTTTACAAAATCACTTAATTCTCTATTTCTTTCTTTTTGGCTCCTTTGTCTAGCATTATAATCTCGCAATTCCCTAGAAGATTTAAATGGCCTATTTGTTTCTGGATTTGTTCTTTGTCTAGCTCTAAAATCTAAATATTCCCTTAAAGATTCAAATAGCATATCTGTTTCTGGATTAGTCCTTTGCCTTGCTAGATAGTCATCATATTCGCTTTTAGACCTATATGACTTATCTGTTTCTGGATTAGTCCTTTGCCTTGCTTGATAGTCATCATATTCGCCTCGAGACCTATATGGCTTTTTTGTTTCTGGATTTGTTCTTTGTCTTAGTCTTGTTAATCCGTAAACAGAATAATAAGAAATTCCTGTTCGCCCAGCTATATCTTTCATTGATATCCCTTTTTCATATAATCTTTGAACTTCTTTCTTTTTCTCTTCAGGTATTCTTTTTGACATGAAAAAAGATAAGAATCAGTATTTTTAAATTTAAATATATCGCTTAAATATAATTATGTCAAGGAACTTGACGAAAACCACACCTTTCAAGGTGTGGTGGTTCCTTGAACATCCAAACTTCAAGAACGAAGTTCTTGAGGCCTCAAAAACTTTCAGTTTTTGAAGAAACGAGTGCCCGTCACAAACCTCGCCTCATCAAGAATTTCCAATTCTTGACTGCCATCGAGGACAAAAGTCCTCGAGGTTTAAGGCGAGGTGGCGCATCGTTTTTTTGATTTAGTGGTAAAAACAATCGGGTAGTTTCCTAAGTTATCGATAAACCTTTTAGAATCTTATAGAGTCAAACACCCGTTAAGTTAACAAAGCTATCTTATACCATATATTTAAAAATTATCTTGGATAATTTAAAAATAAGCGGGAGTGCCAGAGCGGTCAAATGGGCTGCCTTGAGGTGGCAGTGGCTTAGTGCCTGCGTAGGTTCGATTCCTACCTTCCGCATTTTTAGATAATTCATTGTCTAGCCGCTTGAAAAAGAAAAGCATAAGAAAATTATAATGTCAAGGAACTTGACGAAAACCACACCTTTCAAGGTGTGGTGGTTCCTTGAACATCCAAACTTCAAGAACGAAGTTCTTGAGGCCTCAAAAACTTTCAGTTTTTGAAGAAACGAGTGCCCGTCACAAACCTCGCCTCATCAAGAATTTCCAATTCTTGACTGCCATCGAGGACAAGAGTCCTCGAGGTTTAAGGCGAGGTGGCGCATCGTTTTTTTGATCTCGATAATAAAGGCATTGAGCTCATTAAAATAAATTGTAGCAATTAATAATTTAGAGGATATTGATTAAGACTTGATACCGTTGATTGAACAGAAAAATTTGATCAATTCTTAAAAGACTTAACTCTCACAGATCTCTGGAATATTTTTTCCTTGCCTTTCTTCCAAAAGAAATAAATAATTCCAGCAATAATTATAACTGCCAAAACAGAAACAATAATTATTATTAATGATTTAGAGCCTGTGCCTTTTCCAGCAGTTTCATCTCTGCTTTTTTCTCCTGCTTCTTCTCCTATTATTCCAGTAGATTCTTCAGAGTCTTTTTCACTGCTTTCAGAATCTTCAGGAATATAAAGAGGCGTAATAATAAACAGGGCCTTTTTAGTTATAATATTAATAGATTTAAGTCTGATTGTAATATCATTCTTTCTGTCATCAGTTATATCAACGCTTTTCTCTTCTCCAACAGTAAATGTCAGAGTCTTTTTTGTGCTTTCTATAGTTATTATTGCTGTCGTTTCAGTTAAATTAATTACGCTCAAAACATGGTCTTCTTTTCCAAAAGTAAATCCAAGACTTTCATCTTTTTTCAGCTCTTGCTGAACACTTGTCGTAAGCTTGCCAGCTGAAAAAGTTGTTTTTGCTTCTTTTCCTCCAGCGCCGCCACCTCCCCCCCCCTTGCTAGAACTCCCGGAAGATGTAACACAATTTGAACATGTCACCGTATTACTTATAGAAACACTTTTTGAAGCCACTCCGCCGTCTCCTGTCGCCGCCGCAGTTAACGTAAATTGGCAATTGCCGCTAGTCCCCATTGTAACAGTCCATGCAGAAGGAGTCCATTTCTGCTGATGATTCAAATTTGTAGTTGATTTTTGAGAATTTTGATTATTAATTGTACATCCACCTGAATCAACAGTAAAAGTAAGAGTTACATCAATTATTCCTCCAGCCGTTACTTCTGGAGTTGTAGTGAAAGTCTGCCCAGATGCCTTGCTCGTCGCAGAATTAGTTGTTGTTACACTAACATCAACTACATTTTCTTTTATATTATTATCAGACACATAAGTATCATCTTCATTATCAAGAGTGATGCGTGCAAAGCCGTTGTTTCCAGATTTTGTTGCTCTCATACTGCTGAAAGTGACTTCGGTATTCTGCCCGGGACTGACGCTTGTTCCTGAATTTTGTAAGTAATTTGATTGTTCAAGCCATGCATTTACATCTGGATATAATCTAAGTTCATTCACAGATCCTGCAACATCGCCATTATTCTTAATTTGTGCAGTGCAGGAAAAAACGTCATTAATTGCAACTTCAGATGGCGTACATGAAAAAGTAGTTACATCAAAATCAGCAGCAGCATTTACATAAGGTATTAAAAAGAAGATTAAAATTCCAGCATATAAAATAACTTTTTTTATGTCAGGAATGCTGTGAAAACCGCGCCCCTTAGGGCGCTGCATTCCTGAGCATCCAAACTTCAAGAACGAAGTTCTTGAGGCCTCAAAAACTGAAAGTTTTTGAAGAAACGAGTGCCTATCACAAACCTCGCCTTTTAAGGCGAGGTGGCACATCGTTTTTTTGATATTCTTCATTATGCTACCACCTTGAAAGCCGCAATTGAACTTCTACTATAAGAATCAGTATCATAACAATACATATATAATCCATAATGTTGAGATTTCGGCCAATCTGTCGTATTAAAGCTATAACGATGTGTTGTTCCTCCAGTTACCAAACCACTCGAGCCATACCCCCATGTAGAAGCTGTGCCGTTGTATGTTGATTTATAACTATCAGAGATATACTCATTATAGTAAGTTGTTCCATTATAGCTGTATAAAGTAGTATTGCATGCTCCTAAAGTCTGTGAAGTTAAAGAACCATTCGATGCATCAGTGGTATTCCATCCCGAACAAAAATAATTTTGGAAATTATTATAATTATAAGCAGAAACAGAACACTGCGCATTCTTATTTGTCGTGATATTCCAAGTTAATGCAGTTGTGGTAACATTATAAGTAGCATTGTTGGCAGGTAGGGTAACAGCAGTAATATTTAACGCGCTGGCATTTCTTATCTTTACAGTGCCTCCCGTAATTGTCGCAGTTCCTGCACTACCCGATACACTTGCTTTTATTCCATATTCTCCATTTGACCATCCTCCGCTCGGAGCTTTAATATTTAATGTCGCACTTCCATCTCCTGCTGTTTGAACTCCTCCTCCAACAAGCCCCCAAGTTGCACTCGTATACGACTTGCACCATTCCCCATAACAGCTTTGCCCGGAAAATCCATATTGTACATTCGTGATATTGACTGGCGCAGAACTATAGCTTGAATCTCTTACATAAATCTTTATTGTAATATTTTCAGTATTATTAAAGTGATACTTCCAGTTTCCATTCGTGTCGACATTATTATAATATCCATTATATGTCTCTCTTCCTTCAAGATAAACTCCACTCCAATCTTCTATCTTAGATGTTGAATCTGTCACTTTAGTCCATTCTGCGTTTAGGTAATTATAGCCGACTTTCCATCCTCCACTTGGCGGGTGTATAGTTACATTTTGTACACCAGTTACATTACATTGGCCAGATACATTTGACCAACAATTGCCCACCTTAAATACATAAGACTCTTTAGTTCCGCTATATTGGGTAGATGAATCATATCTCCACTGATACACATTAGTTAGATTGCCGCTCGCTGATCCTCCTGTGGATTTGCTTAGATTAACTTGAACAGTAATATTTGCATTTGTAGCTTTATTTGTTCCTCCTTGCACAGAACCCCAAGTTATTTGGAATGGAGTTGTCCTAAAAGAAAGCCAGCCAGCTTCTGTATCATTTTGGACATTATCTTTCACAACTACATTAAGAGAATGATACCCTCCCCAGTTGCCTGTTCCCCATTCTCCATTATTAGGACAGAAAGTTACATTAGCAGTTGCATTAAATGAGCTATTAGTAAAGTTAGTATATGTTGTAAATGAATTTCCAGAGCCAGACCATATTTGCTCATAGACCTTAATGATTGAATAATTGCCTGTTAAAATAGTCGAAGATGACCAGTCAGGATCATACACATTAACAGTTGAATTTATACATTGGTCGCTGTCAACATTATAAGTGCTCGAAGACAACTGAACTCTAAATGGCTTAACACTAAACCATAGCCATCCTGTAGCTGTTTCATTATCTACATTCCGCAGGATAATCTCCCCTGAATACCAGCCGCTTGGCCAAGAACCATTCAAATATGTAACATTAAGCAAACCATTTCCAGTAACATTAGGAGTAAAGAACCCGCTTGCATTTCTAAATGTTGCATTTACCTGGGTCGGATAAGTATATTCATAAGAGAGCTGAGTTGTTTGATCCCAAGTTCTTAATGTCATAGAATCAATAGTTGCATTCACATAATCAGAAGTGTTATAACGGTAACTAGAGCCGTTATAAGTAAAAGATGTTTTATAGTTTTTTGTTGCCGTTATATTAAAGTACATAGGCTGGTTGCCTTTAATACTATATCTATAAGTAGACCCATTTCTATCAACTGGCTGCGTTTCAGTATAGAAAGATAAAACATTAAACCATGCACTTCCAGTATCAGTTCCATTTATATCTAATACAACACTATACCATCCAGTGTTCCATTTACTCTTAGTTGAGTTAATCGATATCAAATATTTGCTTTGATTTTGATTGTTTGCATTCCAATACCATGGACTTGATTCATTGACTGTTATTGATGTAGAAACATAATCGCTGGAATTAAGCTCCTTACATGGCCATGTTCTGCAATCCTGTAATTTTTTTACGCTGATCGTTACATTGCCGCCCAAACTCTGTCCTGCTTGAGCATTATAACTATAATCTCCTGCCTGTGAGATTTTAACATAAAAAGTAATATTCTCGCGCGAGTTAAAGTAGCTTTTGTAATTGCATCCAAGAGTGCTGCATTCAATAGGCATACCATACACATCCCAAGATTTAATTCCAAACCAAGCATAACCATAATCAGTATCCCCAGATGCAGTTGTTGCGTGCAAAATAGCTCGATAGTATCCAGTCTTCCACAGTCCAGTCTGCGTTTGATTGACAGGCACAGTTATTGTAGCTGAACCAGAAGTAACTGTTGCAGCACTAATATTGCTGGCATTATATCCAGAATCTACGGGCGGCCAGACCCACTCGCCTTCTCTGCCCATATACTCAACTTTCTTAAGAGTAACACTTCCACTTAATCCCCCGCTTCCTCCTCCCCCCCACCAGTTGCCTCCTGCTTCATATAATCTAATAGTTAATGATATATTGCTTGATGGTCCATTTTGCCAGGAGCTAGGGTAACCATAAAGATAAAATGCTCTAGCTTCAAATCGTCCGCTTGCAATCCCTACAGTGCCGTCAATTCCTTTAATATTAAATGTGGCGCCGTTTACCCCACCTTCCCACTTAGATAAAGGTTTTAAAGTGCATGTATAACTGCCAGAATTATCACTTGCCTGGCAAGATGAGCTTGTTGAATTAATATTTTGTATAGAGCCAGTTATGGTATTTCTCACTTCTCCAATTGTTATAGTGGCATTATTTACAACTTGTTTAGTCGCAGTATCAATAGTACATGCAGAGCCAACACCTCCTAAAGTGCTATTGCCGCTATTTGAATTATTAAGAGCACTGGCTTTTCCCGTCGGATTATTTGCTTGTGTTATTTTAATCTCAAAATAGATAGTGTCTGATGTTTTAAATTGCCAGACGTAATAATAGCCAGAGGTAACACTTCCAGGAGTATCTTTAGGAGACATACAGACATCATAAGGGTTAATTATTACTCTAGCACTAGTTCCATAAGTTTTATTGTCTCCAAATATAAAAATAGTATAAGTGCCTCCAGTTTTAGGAGTATCAAGTTTTAATCGCTGCGATGTTATATTCCAAGCCCATTCAAGAATGCCGTTACTAGAATTTACCCCAGTAAAGTTATTGACTTGTGTATAAGTAATCTCGCTGCCATTCATATATCTAATTGAGAATATTTCAGCATCGCTTAAATTAAATTGGTTAGCAGTATTATTATAAGTATTTAATGAAATATATATTCCTTCATTAGTTCCAAAAAGTTCTTTAATTATTCCATCTTTATCAGTCGATTGTGCTGTCAATACTCCAGATATTACATTAATAGTCTGCGTGCGGGTTTGGATGCTGCCTGCATTAGCCAATGTAACAGAGACTGCATATCTCCCAGGAATTGTTGATGTATTAATAGAGAATTGGTAGCATCCTTCTTTTGCGCACGTTGCATTCCATGTTAGATTAGTTTTACCTACAATATTTCCTAAAGAATCTTTCGTATTAATTGTGAAGAAAGTATAATTTAATCCTTGTATTACAGAACCATTTGATCTAAATGTAGGATAGACTTCAAAGAAGATAGTCCTATTCGGAAAGGAGCTGTATTCATATTCAAATCCAGAAGCAGTTGTTCTCTTATTGAATGAGATATCCCAATCCTGCACTTCAAAAGATGTAGAGGCAGCAATGCTTCCATCTCCTGATTTAGTGACTGTAACTGTTGCCCTATAAGATTTATAGCCGAAAGTCAGCGCATCAACTGTAAATAGAAAACTGTTAGCGAAAGAATTATTACTGTTGAGAGTTGTGCTGTCAATTGTTTTGACAACATTGCCTGATGAATCAACAATATATCCTGAAAATGTGTAGATATCAGAGTTAGAAGCATTAGCAATACTTACTTCAACTCTTCCTTGCTCGTTCAATGCATAAACATTTTTTCTTGTTTTTCCTAGCTCATCTTTCATATAAATATTAAATGAAAAAGGTACAACAATAAAAGAATTAAATGCCTTATAATTCTCAAGCTCAAGAACATACTGGCCGTATGTCGAAGGCGCAGTAACATTTGTTGTGCATCTCCCAGTCGTGCCTGTCGTGCAGTTTAAACTAGATATAATTGCGAGCGAAGAATTACGTAAACTTCCATTAACAGTAACATTGCTCACATACAAAACTTTATCTCCTAATTGCTTTACTGCCTCAATATTAACAGTTACACTTTCAGAAGGGTTATAAACTGCTTTTTCCGAGCTGATTCTTAATATATCAACACTTTGATTAATCACTTTTATTGCTAATTCAGAAAACCATTTAGCGCTGTTAGGGTCAATATAAGATGCGAGAATAAAATATTCTCCAATTGTTTGCGGCACAGATATTGTTCTTGCTGAGCGATTAAAGCTGCTGTTAGAATAAAAATTCCCAGAAGAGTCCGTAATTAATGTATAATTAGAAACGAACCCTCTTGTCTGATTTTCAATAGTTAAATTAATTGATGCTCCATTAACACCAGTAGAAGCAGAAGCTAAGGTTCCATTATCACTATAGTTTGCTTGAGAAAGTGAACCTTTTAATGGAATAATAGTATCATTAATACTGAACACGCTGTCCGGCACAGCAAAAGAAAAGTCAGCAATATAATAATTAGCATCAGCGTACTGCATAAAAGCAAATAAAACTATAAAACTCACTAATAACTTTCCTGCCTTTCCTAAAATATCATTTTTTTCAATCGCTCTTTTTTGCATTTTTCTAAATTGGCTTAATAATAAACCTCCCTTCTTTTTTTACTATATTTATTGATTTGAGTAAAAAGGAGATATCTGCAATTCCATCATTTGAAATATCGGCAGATTTTTCTTCTCCAAGATTTATAATTAATGTCGTTCCTTGCTCGAATTGCAATGTCGCAGACGTTGTTCCAAGAGTAAGAGTAAATATTCCAGTTGCTCCATTTCTAATGACGCTGATTTTTTCTCCACTTATCAAACTATAACTATCTTCAGTGCCGATTTCCCCAAGCGCACGGATTGATTGAGATGGAGTAGAAGTACCAGCGCTGCTTGACCCTCCTCCAGAATCTGAACCGCCGCTTATAGAAAATACTTCTGGGCTATCTAGTTTTACATTTATTGGAGTTGCACATGCTCCTAAAGTGCAGACCTGCTCATTTGGACAATTTGCCCATTGTCCGCTCTGACATATTTGTTGAGTATTTGTAGGATTACATTCACTGCCAGAGCATATTAATTTTGGAATATTCGCGGCGCTCTGCTCTCCGCTCTCACTTGAAATTTGGCTATCATCTATATCCTGTATAGTTTTTCCAGTAATTATATTTCCAGTTACTTTAGAATAATTCATTAAGATTATAATAATAATTGCGGCAAGAATGATGATTACTACTGTAGTAATTAGAATTGCCTGCCTCTTTTTCATGTTTTCATCAAGAAAAAGAATTATTTAAACCTTTGTTAGCATTCTTTTTTATAATTCTAAGAAACTAATTCCTTCTTTATCACTTCAAGAAATGGAAAGAAACAAGTTTTTGCTATAGAAACTGCGTCTTTTGCCTCTATTTTAGAAGGAATATATCCATAGTAATTAATATTATGACGAAGCCTTCTGAGTGTATAAACAAGTCTAATGGGCCGTTCTGTCTTTACAGGTATAGTTTCAAGCTCTCTTATTTGTTCTGTATGCTCCTGTGAAACTATTCCTTTAGATTTAAGTCGCGCATCGCCCAACATTCTGAAGCATTCGTAAATATTGCGAATTATATTAAATGCAGACTCATCGCTAACTGGCAAGTTAAGAGTAAATTTCAATTCTCGCTCTGCCGCGGTTATGATACTAAGGGCATTCTTCTTATCCGGTCTCTTTATACGCGCATTCATATTCTCACCTCGAGAAAACCCTCTAGAACTATGCCGTTAGCGATGTTAGCAAAAAGGTTGAGGTCTATTTTATTTCGTGAAAATATGTGTAAATTTACCGGAATATTTTTTCTATAGCCTAATTGTTCTAAAATTCCAAGACGAACAATTTTAAGCTCACGATTATCTAGGACTTCTATAGCAATATCTATATCGCTGTCCTCAACATCGTCACCCCATCGGTAACTGCCAAAAAGGACAATCGCTCTTGCCTGAGGAAAATGTTGGTGAATTGCTCTCAAAATTCCTGATTCGTATATTTTGTCTAAATGATATGGAATTTTCTTAATTTTAAAATAAGGGTGTTTTTGATTAGCAGACAAAATCCAGGCTTTCCCAGCAACTTCTTTTAAAAGAAAATCTTGCTCAATTAACGATGATACTGCTTGTTTTGTGGCCGTTTTAGATGCCCTAATACATTTTGCAAGTTCTGTAAGCCCGATAGTTCTTCTTGGAAAAGCGTAAAACCATATCAGGGCCTTCTCATATGCTCTCTCTATCTCTTCCACTTCTACACCTTTTAAGATAGTTTTCATGTTTATGAACATTTTAAGAACTATATAAACTTTTCTATTACCATATAGATCTAAAAATATTCATCTGAACATTTTAAGAACCATAGTCTTTATTGTATTCTTCTTCTAGAAAAAACTTATTGGAATCCTTTCAGAATCTTCTAATTTCTTAAACATCATCTAACTTTCAAATGCTTTATTATTCTTCTAACTATAAATAATCCTATAAGGCCAAAGATTAATATAATATTTGCAGTAAAAACTGATTCTTTGTTTAAATTATCTAAAAAAACTAAGCCTGTCAGCCCTCCACTCTTCTGATATAAAAATTGCTCTTCATCTAAAGTTTCATTAAATTCTGCTCTATAAATTCCTATATTTAATAATCCTTTTTGTGCAGAAGCAATATTCAATAAAATACTCTCTTCTATCTCTTTATCTGTTACATGAATGTTTTTTTCAATTTCACTGATTTTTTTACCATCTGCGTCAAAGACAGTAAATAACAATGGTATATCTGCATTGATATTACTTTTAATTTTATATTCAACAATTATCTCTCTCTTTGATTTTTGTGTTATTTTTTTAATTTCTACTCGGAAATCCGGGTTTATAATAAAAACATTTAATGGAATGTTTACAGTTTTTTCTATACATACTAATGATAGGTTTAGATGATCATCAGCCGAAGCATTCTCAGGTATCAAAAGAGTAATCAAATACTCATAAATCTCTCCAATATTTATATTTTTACTCTCTGAATTTTTAATCCATCTCTCATATCCTTTATTAGTTTGTACTGAGCACTTATTCAAGAAAATATCTCCAGAATTTTTTACTTTAATTTCAATAGTCTTCTCTTCACCGGGCAGGGCAATAATATCCCCTAAATTCTCAATTTCTATTTTAGCGTTCTTTGTTGTGTTTTTACTAGGTGCGCCTCCTCCAGAACCTCCACCTCCACCGCCGCCGCCAGCTCCACCCCCTCCAGAACCTCCACCTCCCCCACCGCCAGAAGTTGTTACAGTAAATGTTGTGCTGGAACTATTGACATTTCCAGAGCTGTCGTTTGAAAAAAAGTTTAGAGTAAAGTCTGCATCTACTGTAACATTAAAATATGTGCTTTCAGAGCAGACGACAGAGCTATTAGAGATTTCTGTACTTGCTCCACGATAAACATTATACCAGCAATTTGTAAGATGCAGATCAGATGTGCTGAATGAAAGCAAGATATTATTTCTGGATGTTTTAGTGCCTTTAGGCTCAGATAGAGTTATTGTAGGAAATATAGTATCAATTGTGAATGTTCTGTTTGCTGTGACTGCTCTGTTATTTAGAGTGTCATTGCATTGCATTCCCCATAAATGCGCCCCATCCGGAAGAGTAAGAGAGAATAAAGAGGCTTGCCCAGAAACAATTGACGAATTTGTTTGATTTCTTGCAAATATCCCAGTAAAATTACCCCATAACTCGCATGCCTGAATATCTATATCAGAAGCAGTGTAATTAAATATAGTTTCAGAATAATTTAAAAATGCATTTTGCAATGGAAAATTCAAATTAATTTCAGGAGCACCTATTGTTATAGAAAAATTCACTTGCGATGACGCACGATTTCCAATACTATCATTTGCATAAAGGAATAATGTGTGCGTACCATTTGTAGTATTAAAACTAGTATTAACACAGCTTAATATTGTTGTATTTATTCCTGTGTCTAAATGATACCAGCACGATCCAAGATTTACATCACTAATAGAAAAATTAAATGATAAACTCATATTTGTTCCATAAGAACTTCCTTCCTGCGGGTAAATTATATTAACAGAGGGGCTTATGCTGTCAACAGAAAAGGTTACTTTTGAAATATTCACATTTCCGGAGCTGTCATTTGCAGCAACGAGCCATGTCAAGCTTCCCTCTCCAGAATTTAGACCAGAAACATTCTGCCCGCATGTTATAGAAGTATTAGTTGCCCCATTGTTTGTTGAGTACCAGCATGCCTGCAAATTACTATCGGAAACAGTATAATTCAATACAGATTGTGTGGAATTATAAGACGTATTTGCAGGATACAAAATGTTCAATGCAGGAATAGTTGCATCATATAATATTGTGAAATTTGTAGAATTAAATACTCTATTGCTCGCCCCATCACTCACCAAATAATTCCAATAAAATCTGCCATCATAAGGCAGAGTAACACTTATATTAATGCTTCCAGTTGTTCCAGCAAGATTTCTCAAAGTTGTATTTATCACTGCATGAGATGAATTCCAAATATATAATGTTGCATTGGAAAGCCCGATATTATCGCTGAAAGTTGCATTGAAGCTATGAATTGCAGAAGTAGTAAAAGTATTATTTGCAGGAGCAGCAAGAGCACTTATAGGAACCGTTCCATCGAAAGAAAAACTTCTAACAGCAGTGCTGTTCAAATTCCCGACATTATCCCAGCAATAATATCTTAAACTATAGCTCCCATCAGCCATACTCGAATTAGAAGCATTAAAATTAATATTATTGTTGTTCTGCATTGTTTTATTATTAACTCCAGAATCTAAAGTGTAATTACAAGAACTACTATTTTCATTTATTGTAACATTGAATAAGACTGGGAAAGAATTGTATGTTATATTTGCCGGAAAGTTTATTGTTACAATAGGAAGTGTTGTATCTACACTAAATATTATAGATGCAGTATCATTTCTATTTCCTGAAGTATCATTGGCATAAACTCTAAAAGTATAGCTTCCATCAGCCATACTCGAATTAGAAGCATTATAATTCAAGTTGTCAGTGCTTGTCATGCTTATATTATTTACTCCATTATCCAAACTATATTTAACTATAGAGCCGTTTTCATTCAAGCTGATATTAAAGTTTAGTGGAAATGAATTGTATGTTGTGTTTGCCGGAAAGTTTATTGTTACAATGGGAGGTGTTGTATCAAGAGTGGCATTTCCGACTAATGTTAAATTATCAACTCTGCAATATTCGCTCACCGCACCAGCAGTGCATTCAAATTTTATCCTAAAATCTAAATTGTTATTTGCAACTGTTGTTAGGTTATATTCACTGAATAAATAAGAGGCATCATTAGCAGAAGCTCCAGCAGTTTGCTCTAAAATCGTCCATCCAGTCCCATTATACCACTCGCTCTGAAATTCATCTGCAGCATCAATTCCAACCAGCTTTCTATAGTATCTGAAAGTAATGTTTTGATATCCTGAAGTGCTAATATCTCTAGCAAGAACGCTTGCAGGCTCACTTGTTGAACCAGGATGCGCTTGCGCATACCATAATCCTTGATAAGGATCAGTTTGATTAGCTGTCCAGTTTCTTGCACCAGCAGCATTAGTAAGATTCCATCCGCTTAATGTCCCAGATTCAAAGCCGTTAGAATCAAAAATAACAGCTGCACTGCCGATATTTATACATAATAATCCAAAAAATATAATTAAAATTATGAAAAATTTAAACTTCATTATCTTCCTCCCCCTTTCCAATAATGAAGTTTCGCAATTCCAACTGGGCGAATACGAATTAAGTCTGCGCCCTTAAGTTCAGCAAGTGCAACAGCCGCAGTATTCCTAGAAATCTTAAGTTTCTTTGCTATTTCAACAACAGTTAAACCTTCTCTATCCTTTCTCAATAATTTAATAACTTGCTCTTTTTTTGTCTGCAGCATTGTGCATTAATGCTTATCTATTATGCTTATCATTAATGCACAATGTTTATAAATGTTTGCACTTTTATGTTAAATACATCTTGTTATAACAAACGAATGAAGTTTAATGCGTTCCTATAGTTTCTACGCTATATATAATTGCACCAGTAAAAAGAGATTGGTGAGTAAGTTATAATAATCTTCTTTAAGTGACTCACACTACACTTTATTTTAATCTCTAAAATCCTTTATCCTAAAGAATAATTGTGAAATCTCCGCCTTGTGGAACAGGCTGATTTCCAGAGCTGTCATTAGCATAAACAGTGTAAGCATAAGTGTCATTTACCAACCCAGTAGTATTAAATACATATTTATAGAATCCAGTTGGGGCACTTGATGCAGAGAGATTGAAATTATCAACTCTGCAATATTCACTCACCGCACCAGCCGTGCATTCAAATTTAACTTTAAGGTTTGGATTATTATTTGCGCTAGAAGGTAGGCTGAATGATTTTAGAACATAAGAAGCATCATTTGCACTGGCACTTCCTGTCTGTTCTAAAACAGACCATGAAACTCCATCGAACCATTTTGCCTTAAATTCATCTGCAGCATCAATTCCAACCAACTTTCTATAATATCTAAGAGCGATTCCTTGGTAGCCAACAGTGCTTATTGTTCTTTCTAATACACTTGCTGGTTCTGTTGTTGATCTAGGCTGCGATTGAGCACACCATAATCCTTGATAAGGATTGGTTTT
>CAZOCP010000009.1:19783-24529 GCA_964578345.1 Candidatus Woesearchaeota archaeon | reverse complement strand
ATAAAGAAACATCCACGAAAGATTTAAATACCATACAAAATAAGCACTTTTAAATCAACTATTATGGCAAAACAAAAACCAATAATTAACGTCGTATTTGTAGGGCATGTGGACCATGGAAAATCCACTACAATAGGAAGACTAATGTTCGATTCAGGAAAGGTAACTCCTGAAGAGCTTGAGAAATTAAAAGCAGAGGCGCAGAAGCATGGCAAAGCAGGTTTTGAATTTGCTTTTGTCATGGATAAATTCAAGGAAGAGAGAGAGCGAGGAGTCACAATCGACTTAGCTTATCAAAAGCTGGTAACCAATAAGTATGAAGTTACAATAATCGATGCTCCAGGCCACAAAGATTTCGTAAAGAATATGATCACCGGCGCATCACAGGCCGATTGCGCTTTTTTGACTATTTCTGCAAAAGATGGAGTTCAGCCACAGACCAAAGAGCACGTCTGGCTTTTAAAAACAATGGGCGTCGGTCAAGTAGCTGTAATAATTAATAAAATGGATGCTGTCGAATATAAAGAAGATGCTTTCAATAAAACAAAGGCAGAAGTCTCAGCAGTTCTTAAAATGGCAGGTTACAAAACAGATACCATGACTTTTCTTGCTGTTTCAGGATTCAAGGGGGATAATGTTGTAAAGAAATCAACAAATATGTCCTGGTACAAAGGACCTACTATTCTAGAGCAGATGGATTTATTCCAGCAACCTGAAAAACCAATTAATCTCCCTCTTAGAATGCCTTTGCAGGATGTATATGAAATCACAGGTATAGGGACAGTTCCAGTAGGAAAGATTGAGACAGGAGTAATGAAAGTAGGCCAAAAAATACTTATCTTACCAGGAAGATCTGGTAAAGGCATTGAAGGAGAAATCAGAACAATTGAAATGCATCATGAACAGCTTCAGCAAGCAGAAGCAGGAGATAATGTTGGGGTCAATATTAGGGGGGTCGGTAAAAAAGATATCGCTAGAGGAGATGTTATCTGCGACGCTGCTAAACCTGCCACAATTGCAGAAGAGTTCGTTGCAAAACTAGCAATAATCTCTCATCCAACAGTTATCGCAAAAGGATATACACCGGTGTTTCATGTTCATACTGCACAAGTCCCATGCCAGTTCATTGAACTAATTGATAAAACCAGCCCAGACGGACAGACTTCTAAGAATCCTGATTTCTTAAAGAATGGTGATGTTGCTACAGTTAGACTAAAACCAATTGGGAACATGGTTTTAGAAACTCAGGCAACAAATACTCACATGGCAAGATTTGCAATTAGAGATGCCGGAGCAACAGTTGCTGCCGGGGTATGTATAGAAATTAAAGTCAAGAAGATCTAAGATTATCAATAAAGATAGATTATTATGTCAAGATTCTTGACGAAAACCTTGGCTTTTAAGCCAAGGTATACAAAAGGATTTTTTGATACTAAAATTTTAGTATTTTTTAATAAAATGAATGTATTGGTTAAGTGGCTTGTTGTTTGGCTTCCCCAAATTTTAATTTTTCTTTCTTTCCCGCCTAAGATAGTGAGAGATTGCCGATGAAAAATTAGAGATTTTCGGCTAATATCTTTCTTCCGTAAGATTTTTAAAGCACGAATTTATATGAATTAGATGAAACATTTTCCTAAAGATAATGCAGATAATGAATCCGGCACTGTACAGATTCCTGTCGGGAAGTATCTAAATTATTTAAGAAATAATCCATGGTTTGTGTCTACTATTCTTCTTTTTATCGTATTGATTTTAGTTATTGTTTTTAACAGCCTTTCAGCTACTAGCGGAGGAAATGGAGAGATTAATGCAGAGGATGCTGCTAATAAATTAGTTTCGTTTATTAATGCTCAAGGTAATGGAGAAGCTGAATTGATTTCTAGTGAAAGAGAAGGGGCGCTGTATAAAGTTATTGTGAGTTTTCAAGGACAGGAAATACCTACATATGTGACTCTTGATGGTGCATTTTTAGTTGCTCAGCCAATTCCTCTTTCTGGAGAGGGGAACTTGCTTCCGCCTGCAGATAACGAGCAGGTTGAAGAAGAGCCTGAGACTATTGAAATAAAGACAGAGAATAGCCCTACTTTAGGCAGCATAAGCGCAAATGTGAAAATTATAGAATTTTCTGATTATCAATGCCCTTTCTGTGAAAGGCATTTTAAAGAGACTCATCCAGAAATTAAAAAAGAATATATTGATACTGGAAAAGTGCAATTGTTCTTCAGAGATTTGCCTCTAGACTTTCATGAGCACGCACAGAAAGCTGCAGAAGCTGCACGTTGTTTTAGAGATCAGCAGGAAGATATTGGTTATTGGAAAATGCATGATAAACTATTTGAGAATCAGCAGTCTTTAGGAGTTGATAATTATAAGAAATGGGCTAAAGAATTAGGAGCTAATGGGGCTTCCTATGATTCTTGCATTGATACAGGAAAATATGAGAGTTTAGTCAAGGAAGATGCATCTTATGCATCTAGTGTTGGGGTTCAGGGAACTCCAGGATTTATAATTTTTGCAGAAAAGACTAAAGCAGATATTAATGAATTGATTGATATGCAAGTAATACAACAAGGTAGTTATCTTATAAGGTATGTTGAGTCTAAAGATGGAAAATATGCAGGCGTTAGATTGAGCGGCGCGCTGCCTTATTCAATGTTCAAACAAGCATTTGATGCTTTATCATAAAATGAAAGTTTCCGAATTAAGAGCCGGGCAGGGAAAGGTTGATACTGAAGTTACTGTCAAGAGTAAAGAAGCGCCGCGCGCTTTTCAAAAATACGGGCGAGAGCTGAAGGTGTGCAACGCTGTTGTTCAAGACGATTCTGGAGAGATAAAGATGAGTCTTTGGAATTCTGATGCTGACAAGATTAATGTAGGAGATAAAATTAAGATTACAAATGGATATGTTTCTGAGTTTAATGGAGAAAAACAATTGACATCAGGCAAATATGGCAAGTTGGAGGTTGTTTCCCCTAATTCAGACAAAGCAGATAGTGGCCAAAAAACTATGCAGAATGCTGTTAAGCCAAGTTCTGCAGAAAAACCTGTTTCTGCCAAGAAGAATGATAAGAAATCGTCTGGAAAAGCTGATAAGAATGATTTGGGCTGGAAGAGTGAAGATGAAGAGATAGATGTTGAATTGAATGAAAAAGATAATGAGGACGATTATGAAGAGTTGGAAGATAAAGAGTTTTAGTCTTTTGAAAAAGTTTATGAGAAATAACCGAAATGTTTAAATATTTTCTTGGATTATCTTTATTATGAAATTAGAGGTTCAAATTACTAAAGTACGTTTTTTTGTTCTGCTGGCTACTCTTCTTTTGCTAGGAGGGGTTTTTTTTGTTTATGCCTATAATGCCCAGTTTGATAAGAATTCTGATGCCGCTTCTTCTTTTGGCCATTCTGCTGACGAAGTTGTTGTAAAGATGTCTAATGGAAATGTTAAGACTGTTCAAGAATTGTTGTCTGGGGGAGGAGGAATTCTAGGTGCTCCTGATTTTGAGAGTGGCTGGATTGATGTTAATAATGCAGATAAAAGTAGAGGAGTTATAGCTCATAACCTCAACACTGATAATTTTAAATTGTTTAAAGTAATATTTCGTGTAGATGCGGCAGGTAAGAATGATGAAGTTATTTTTTACGGTATGAATTATAATGAAGTTTATGTTTCTAGTGAGTATACTTATTCTTATGGAATTGAATTTTTTATTGATAAAAGTGATGAACCTTTGAAAAAGATTAAATATGGGATAGCTGGCCAGGGCCCTTACTATATGGTATCAGCAGGAGATATTAATTGGGGCTCACAGACTCCCTCTTCTGGGCAAATAAAAATATCAATCTGGAGGTAGGTTAAGTATTTTTTAAAATATTTAATCTATTCTTCTGTTTTAGCAATATCAGTATCAACGAGTCCATAGAGCTAATAATTTATAAACTTATAATTTATTAATAGTATATGAAATTGAAGAAAGTAGGTTTGTTTAAAACAGAGATGCCTCGCACTTTTATTTTTTTGGGTATTTTTGTAGCTCTTTTGTTATTATTATTTTCTATTTTTCTTTTTAATAGAGATTATGGAGTTTTATCTGGAAATGTTATTCAGGATGAAAAAGAAGGCGTTGTTTTGACAGGCAGTTCTATTCTTGACAGTGTAAGGGATTTTTTTTCTTCTATATTTTCACCTAGAGAAAAAATAAAGCTAGCACCTCCTGTTATTAGTGGAATTTCAAACCCATTTTTAACTGCAACTACTTCTACAATCAGCTGGATTACCGATATTCCCTCTGACAGCATGATTGAATATGGGACAACAAACTCTTACGGAAGCACGACTAATGTTATTCTTGATTTGAGCACAGAGCATCAGCTGACTTTATCTGATTTGACACCCGGAACGCCGTATTTCTATAAAGTTTATTCAAAGAATTCTGCCGGAGAGATTTCTAGTTCAAACGGAGTCTTTACTACTTTAAGCGGCGGCAGGATTTTTTATGTTGCAACAACTGGAAGTTCTAACGGAGACGGCAGTTTGGAGAGACCTTGGGATTTAAGGAGTGTCTTGGCTGGAGAAAAAAGCATTCCGTCTGGCAGTATAGTTTTGGTTAGAGGAGGAGTTTATACTCCTCTTTCTTCTATTAGTGGTTTAAATGCTCCTTCACCAGGATTCCGCTCATTTTTAACAAGTCCTAATGAGGCAGAGCCTATTATTCTAAGAAATTATCAGAATGAAAGAGTTGTTATTGA
>CAZOCP010000009.1:0-19683 GCA_964578345.1 Candidatus Woesearchaeota archaeon | reverse complement strand
GGACGCAAAGGAAAAGATAAAGATTCTGGAAATGGATTGTACAGCCAAAATGAAAATAATCTTCCTAGAAAAGTTATTGATAATATTTTTGCGCAGGCTTTTTTAGGGGGGCATCATATTTTCAGTGGAACTAACATGGCTACAAATAATTTTCTTATTAAAGGAAATATTCACTTTGGAAACGGCCATGGAATTCCTGCAGGCTCTGAAATAGTTGTAAGCCCCGGAACAGATTCTGAGAATATTCAGATTCTTAATAATGTTTTTTATCATATTCCTTCTATTAATGGAAATCCATTTGAATTGAATGATGTTATTGATATAGTTGTTAGAAATAATTTAATATTCTACCAGACAGTTCTACTTAGAAGCACTGTGCGAGGAATTAGTTTTGTTGAAAATCTTATTTTTAATCCTTCTACTCTGGTTTCGCTGAAAGGGCAGGAGCCTCTAGATAGAAATGGGCAATATAGTGTAAATTGGGACCATAATATCTACTATACCTTAAATCCTCTTGTTGGAGAGCGTTTTCATTATTTAGATACTGAACAGGGGGCGAATGGATATATAGAAAATCCAATTACATTTTCAGTTTGGAGAAGTAATTCTTTGACATCATGCTCTACACAACTTTTTTCATTGATTCGCTGCCCTGGATATGATTCTTCTAGAGACGGTAGTATTCATGACATAGCTGAGGTTTATCCTTTGCAAATAATATTAAGACCTAGTATGTATGAATCTGGAAAGGCCAATCTTGCTGTAGTAAATTTTGCCAAGTCTAATTCAGTAAATGTTGACTTGTCTGCTTTGCATGCGCAAGCAGATGATGTTTTTGAAATTAGAGCTGTTCAGGATTATTTTGTTAGGACAGTGGATGCTATTCAAGGTGCGCGTTATGAGCCAAAACAGACGATTGAACGTACGGTTACTATTGTAGGCGGCAAGCCTGTAGTTTCTATTCCTATGAATGGATGGGGTGTTTTACAACCTTTAACTGGACGCGTTTCTATTCCTTCAACATTTCCTGATTTTGGAGTTTTTGTTATTGTAAAAAAAAGAACTGCTGTGCAACCATCTGATACTGTTGCTACACCAAGATTTACTCCTTTGCCAGGAGCCTATCAAAGTCCATTAGAAGTTGGGATATCGACTGAAACTCCAAATTCTGAAATAAGATATACTCTTGATGGAAGCGATCCAACTCAAACATCGACACTTTATACACTTCCTTTTAATATTGCTAGTACTAAGACTATTTCAGCAAAGGCGTTTGGCACTGGTTTGAGCCCTAGTAATATAGCCCGCGCAACATATACTTTATCTTCTGCATTGCCTCTTGTGAGAATTAGTTCAACTGATGCACAATCTGGAGAGGGTGGAGACACTGCTAACATTGTTTTTAGTAGAACGGGTTCAAATACAAATGCTCTTAATATTATTTATACAGTTTCGGGCAGTTCTATTTCAGGAGTTGATTATCAGTCTTTAAGCGGGAGAATTGAAATCCCGTCTGGACAGAGTTCTGCTACACTAACAATAAATTCAATTGATGATAATATTATTGAAGGCGATGAAAGTATTGTAATTAGTGTTTCTCCTGACAATTCTTATATAATAGAGAATCCTTCAAGTATTGGTATTGCTTTGGCTGATAATGAGGCAAATATTGTTTTCGGTTTAATTAATTATTGGTCAATGGATGAAGGTACTAGTAATGTCGTTAAAGATCTTGTTGGAAGTTCTGATGGTACTTTAGAAGGATCTCCTACTCATGAATCTTTGAGTAAGATTGGAACAGGCGCGATTGGATTTGATGGAATAGATGATGCTATTCGTTTTTCAGGAATATCTATTCCGAAAATACATTCTATTTCTTTATGGTTTAAGCCAAGTGATCAGATGACTTCTTTTTATGGGACCTTATTTGCAGATGATCTTGGAGATGTGGGTCTATTTTATGAAAAAAATTCCAGAAAAATAAGTTATTACCAAAATAGAGAGGATCATTTTAACGCGAGAGCTTTGTCAGTTGATACTTGGCATCATCTTGTTGTTGTAAATGATGCAAATGGATTGACCTTTTATATTGATGGTATTTCTGATGGCACTTCTACTTCGCGTTCCGGATTTACTGCGAATTCTATTGGTCTAAGAGGAACTGGGAGTGCGAAAGAAGCTTTTAAAGGATCCATAGATGATGTTAAAGTATACAACAAAGCTCTTTCTGCTTCTGATGTCAGGTCTATTTTCTTGATAACAACGTCTTCTGATTTTAAGGCACCTGTAAGAAGCGGCGGACAGTCTTCATCTGTTTTACCTTCTGGCACAATTTCAACTAGTATTTCTTTAACAACTGATGAAGCAGCCACGTGCCGTTATGATTCTCGAACTGGAATTGTTTATAATCAGATGAATAATGTTTTTAGTACTACTGGCGGGACTTCTCATCAATCTTTGATTTCCGATTTACAGAATGGACTAGCTTATATATATTATATTAGATGCAGTGATTCTAGCAATAATGTTAATTTTGATGATTATCAAATCAGATTTTCTGTAAGTTCCCCTGTTAATACTGCTCCTACTATTTCAGACATTACTGATAAAACTATAAATGAAGATACTACTAGCGATTCTATTTCTTTTAGTGTGAGAGATGAAGCAGTTGAACAGCTGACTTTGAGTGCTTCTTCCTCAAATGCCGCTCTTGTTCCTGTATCTAATATTATTTTTGGAGGAGGGGGGACTTCTAGAACTATCAGAATTACTCCTGCTCAGAACCAATTTGGTAGCTCAACTGTTACTTTGACTGTTAGAGATGCCGGAGGATTGAGTGCAACTGATAGTTTTGTTCTCACAATAAATTCGGTAAACGATGCTCCAACTATTTCTAATATATTAGATAATATTATATTTGAGGGAACTAACACAGGCGTGATATCTTTTACAGTCGGAGATGCAGAAGGAGTTAACAGTTTGACAATTACTAAAGCTTCTTCTGATATTTCGCTTGTACCTGCATCTAATATTGTTTTGGGCGGGAGTGGTACGAGTAGGACAGTTGTTATTACTCCTGCTGCTAATCTTCGGGGAAGCTCAATTATTACTTTGACTGCTAGAGATTCCGGAGGATTGAGTGCAATTGACAGCTTTACTGTAAGAGTTATTCCTCTTCAGTCCTTAGAGTGCAGAGGAGCTAAGCCCGATATATCTTCTGATATTATTATAGGACCATTTCAGTATATTCAAGGAGCAACTGTCACAACATGGACTTATTCTATTCAGGCAGGCAGTACAACTCCATGTTTATGGCGCTGCGCTAAAGATCATATTCTTTCAGGAACAACTTGCGTATATAAGCCTAGATTGGCTCTTGGAGATGTTTCTTTAACTAGGGAGGACAGCAAATCTTTGAAAGTTTATGATTCACAAAGAGAAATATTATTATTTAAATTAAGAAAAGAATCAAATGCTGATTTATCCGACCTTGTTACTCTTTCTGGAAATTTGAGAGACATTATTATTCAAAGACAAGATGAGGGAGAAGGCACGTCTTATATTATTATTAATAATGCTGGAATATCTGATATATTGAAGACAGTGTATCTTCCTAAACTTAATTCTGATTCAAACGGAGTATGCATTGCAGATTTAGATGGAATTTCTTCAAAAGAAATTTTGCTTGCTTCATGTACTAATCTTTTATGTCCTGGAACAAGCGGCAGTCATTCATGTATTTTTGATAGTTCTGCTAATGTTTTTGAAGTAAGCGGGCTTAAACATTCTGGAGTTATTGAAAAAGTTATTTCACTGCCCCCAAGCAACCCTCCTGGCGGCAATCCTCCGAATGATAACGGCGGAGGAGGAAGGGACGATACTCCTAGGCAAAATCGCTGCGGTGATAATATAGCTAGAAGTGAACAGTGTGGTGAAAGAGGATTAATCTGTCCTGGGGGATTTAGGTGTGCTACCTGCCAATGTGTGCAGATCACTGCCGCGCCGCAGCCTCCTCCTGTTGAGCAAGAAGAAAATGATTCTCAGGAAGATTCTGAAATTGCAATAAATATAACAGATTCTCAAAGAAAAGATGTCCAATCAAAAATCACCCACGCGTTTTATATTATTATGACTTTCTTAATTGTATTTATTATAGCATTACTTGTTTATTTGATTATACATTTTTTTAAACATCGCTTTAAAAAAGAGCCCCCTACTAATTTACAGCACCAAAACAGCAATTCTATGCATCATGTATTAAGATAATGTTAAGAATTCCAAAACAAACCATGCCCCATCAGAAACTCTTTGAGTTTCTGATGGCCATCAAGAATCAAGGATTCTTGATGGGTGAGGTACAAACACAGAGGGTTTGGGATATAAATAGTTAGTATAATAATTTAAATAATATGGCGAGACTGAGCGATATTTATGCCAAGTTCTTGAGCATGTCGCCAACGAAGTTGCCGAGTATCATTATGAACTCTGTTCCTAAAGTTTGGATTTAGGAATTTATGAATGATATTTCTTCTTCACTTAACTTGATCTGTTTTTGCACTTCTTCTTTTTTAATTATTTCTTTTAATAGTGTGAAATCTTTAAGAGCACGCTTCATAGAGCAATGGACAAATCTGGCATATTTTTTGGCTATTGATTTCTTTTTTTCTATTTTTTGATTGTTAAGCCATATTTTGAATACTCTTTTTGGAGATTCGTATTTTGTGAACCCTGCCGAATTTCGAGATTTAGCGTATGAAATACCTGCACTTTGAAAAATGTTTTGGTATATTAGAAACCGCCAAGATTGTTTTTTATATATTCTTCCTCTGAATAAGTCTGCGTTTCCAAGGGCATAATATGCTTTTACCAAGGCCTCATTTCTGTATTCTTTAGGAATGTTTTCTTCAAGCCAAAGCAGAATTTCATCCAGTGACATTTTTGTGCTGTCGAAAAGATTCAAGAAATCTCCACGTTCTTTGAATATTTTTTTTAATATATTAAATATATTTTCTTCTACATCCCTCTTTTCCTGCGTGTCTACAAGTATATTTTCATCTGAAGTGTATGACTGCAGGTCGTTAAGGGCAGCTCTTATATCTCCTTGAGATTTAATAGCTATTTTATATAAATAAGAATCTTCTTTTTTAATGTTCTCTCTTGCGGATATTCTTCTTAATATTTCATGTATCTTTATCAAAGGAAGAGCTTTCATCTCTACGATTTTGCATTTTGCCCTTAATTGGGAGAGTTTAGTCTGCCATACATCATTACATGTCATGATTATAGGATATATTGTTATATCAAGAATACGAATTAATTCAGGAATGCCTCCTATGTCTGTGCCTGTGACACCATCTACTTCATCCATCAGAATTATTTTTCCCTTTTTAAACAGGCTTTTTTGCAGAGTTGCCGGCCTAAGAATTTCTTCAAGTTTTGCCCTGTTTCTAAGATCGGACGCGTTTAATTCAAATATCTCAAGATCGTTTTCTTTTGCTGCAACTATTGCTAAAGAAGTTTTTCCGGTACCAGCCGGGCCGTGCAAAATTAACCCTCTTTTTTTTGGAAATTCTTTAATAAAATTCTTGACTTCTTCTACAGCTTTATCTTGTGATATAATTTCAGTATATTTTTTTATACGATGTTTTTCTGCAAGACTCTGGATTTCTGAATTTACAATACCTTCTCTTTTCATTTTTTTAGATAGGAATAATATAATATAAGCATTGTGGTTTTAGAAAAATATTTATTAAGTTGATTTGCCCTGCCCTGCCAGGACAAATGATGCAAGCAGAGCCTGAAGCTGTACAAATTCATCACCACCTTCAATCATTCTGAACTCAACTTCTCCTGTTTTCTCTGTTATCCTTACTTTTATTTCAGGTTCAATTTGAAGATTCCAAACTTCTTTTTGTATTGCTTTTATGATGTCTACTCCAGATATCGAGTCTTTAAGCATCACTTCCAGAAGCTTTTCTCTTGCATTGATGAAATCTCCAGCTAAAGCGTAATCAAGAACCACTCTTACGCCGGGTGGTTTGGAGGAAGAAGAGATCATATTAATCATCTCCGAATTTATATTTAGAGATATCGAAGCTGTAGCCTGCAGTAGATTAATCGCCCTTCTGCAGTCTCCTTCACTTGCTTCATAAACTGTCTCAAATGCATCTTCAGTTAGTTTAAGTTTCTCTCTTTCCGAGATTCTTTTTATAACTTCGACAACATCTTTTTTTTCTAATAGTTTAAATCTTAGAACAACACAGCGAGATTGTATAGGGTCAATTATTGCACTGGAATAGTTGCAAGAAAGGATGAATCTGCATGTATTTGTGTAGTTTTCCATTGTTCTTCTTAATGCCTGCTGCGCTTCTTTTGTCAGAGCATCTGCTTCGTCAAGAAAGATGACTTTGAAAGGAATATTTTCAAGAGCTTTAGTACGAGCGAAGTCTTTGACTTTTTGTCTGACCACATCTATTCCTCTTTCATCAGACGCATTCAGCTCTAAGTAGTTCTCGCGCCATGTTTCTTTGAATAATTCTTTTACAATTATTAAAGCAAGCGTTGATTTTCCTGTGCCTGCTGGACCTGCGAACATAAGGTGAGGAATATTAAGAGCCTGCACCAGCGACTTGACTCTTTTTAGAATTTCCTGCTGGCCAACTACCTCTTCAAATTTTGTCGGACGGTATCTTTCTGTCCATATATCACTTTGGCTCATACGTCTTGTTGTTGAATATGCTTTTTATAAAGATTTGTATACAAAAAGTTCTGTTGAAAGTAAACCTCAATATCGTCTAGAAATTTATCTGAACGAAAACTGCATGTTTTTAGGCTAAAGATAAAATGCAGTTTCTATAACAAGTTGAAATTAACCAGTATTAAAATTATTTCAAAAGAAACTAAGAAGTGATGACAAGATAGAAAAATTTAAATATGGGTTATTTTTAGAAAAAGTATGAAAAACCAAACATCAATATCGCTTTTATTAGGAATATCCATAATCCTTGAAGGATGTAAATCAAACCAGAAAGAATATAATTCTCTAAGCAAATTTGAAAAAGCAATAGTTTCATTCTCTCCAAAAACAGTTGAAGAAAGAATGAGATTAAAAAATTATGTTATAAATCTAGATCTTGATGATGTAAATGAAAGTGAAAGAGAGTTTATTGAAAGACGTTATAAAAATCAAAAATGTCCAGAAATACTAAAAAATGAAAGAATAATTTTAAATATGCACGGCTTGAATTATAAGAATCCATCTAGGCAAGAAATGCTTTATATGCACCGCGTTGCAAAAAATTTGGCTGAAATAATAGAAATTAAATAAGTATTTTTGTTTAAATGAAAAAAGGCTTAAAGATGACAGAAGAACAGAAAATGAGAAACAGAGAAATTCAAAAAAAAGTTTGGGCAAATCCCGAACTTAGAAAAAGGCATAGCCAAATTCATAAAGGACAAACTGCTTGGAATAAAGGAATATCTCCTTCTAAGGAAACAATAGAAAAACAAAAAGCAACATACCAGAGAACATTATTAGCCAATCCTGAAATAAGAGAAAAAATGAGTTTGAGTCATAAAGGCAAAAAACGAAGCGAAGAAGCAATTAAAAAATTTAGTCTTAAGATGAAAGGGCATAAAGTCAGCAAAGAAACAAGAAGAAAGATAAGTGAGGCTCAAAAAGGAAAAATAATCCCTGAAGAAACAAGAAGAAAGATAAGTGAGACAACTAAAAAAGGGATGTTGGAAGCAAAAAGATTGGGAAAACAAATTGGCGGAAAGAGGGGGATTATCCCTTGGCATAAAGGCAAGACGGGCGTATATTCAAAAGAACTTTTGGAAAGATGGAGTAAATCTCATAAAGAACAAATGGCTAACCCTGAAATAAGAAAGAAAGTGAGTTTATCTCTCAAAAAAACTTATGCTTCTCATCCTGAAATCTTAAGGAAGATGGCTGAAAAGCAAAAAATTAGATTATCAAATCCAAAAATAAGGCAACTTTTAAGAGAAAATACTCTGAAGATGTACCAATCAGGATCATTTCCAAAACAATCAAATACAAAACCTGAAAGACAAATAAAAGAAGAATTAATAAAACGGGATTACAAAGAAGGCAAAGACTTTATTCATCAATACAGATTTATGAACAAGTTTATGTGTGATTTTTGTTTTCCTAAACAAAAAGTTATTGTTGAAGTTTATGGGGATTTCTGGCACGGAAATCCAATTAAATATGCAGGTAAGAAACTACATAAACATCAAATCAAGGGGATAAATAGAGATAAATCCAAAGAAGCTTATATTAAAACAGTAGACAACTACTCTTGGACTTATCTTGTTCTTTGGGAAAGCGATATTAAAAAAGACGTGGCTAAATGCGTTGATAAAATTGAAGAAGCTTTAGCCAAGAAAAAATAACTAAACTTAAACTAATACTGACCCCAACCTTAACTACTGACTAATTTTTACGCTCGCCATTTTTACTCTGCGGATTTACTTCATAAATCCTTGCCACGCCCTGCGGGCTTTCACTTCGTTCAGGACGCCTAACAAGGATTAAAAGAAGTTTTTCTCCTCGAAATTTTTTTAGCTCTATCGGATTTTTGCGGGTTGCCTCAAAATTTTGCTACATGAGGAAAATTGAACTTCGTAAAGTTGCGACGTTAGTAGGTGCCGTTTACTTTACAACTCAGAGTGTGCATATTTTTAAATACCTGCCTATATTATTTAATTTATGAAAAATTCAAATTTTTATATTATAGGAATTTTTTTAATTATACTTTTTTTTGCTTTTTATTTATTGTTTTACCGACCATATATTGATTTTTCTCCGGCACCCAATAGCGCTTATGGTGATAAAGGAATTTGCACTGATGAGAGCTTTCCTGCAGGATCCACAAAATGCGGAGGAACATGCTGTTATAAAGGAGATAGTTGTTTTAAAGGCGAGAAATGCTGTCCTCCGGGAAGTGATGGAGAGGAGGTTTTGGGAGTATTTTTCTGCGATAAGAAGTGCAATAAAAAAACTCAAGTTAATTGCGGGAATACATGCTGTGACAGGAAAACTGAGCAGTGCAAGACTACCGGGGAGGATAATATAGGATTCTGTCTGCCATTTAAGGAACATAAGTGCACTCCTGGAACAACTCCGTGTCCGGCGAATGCAGGAAGTTGGGATAAGACATCAAATTGCTGCGGTGTTAATCAAGAATGCCTAGATAAATCAACAACAGTCGATACTTTTCTTGGCAGTTACAAAGTTAGTATTTTTGTCTGCAGCGCTAATTCTTGCAAAGATGGAGAAAGTTTGTGTGAAGGCAGAGAATCATTTGTAGATTATAAAATATGCTGCGGGAAATGTGCAAGTCATCCAGACGGAGAGCCTTATTGCGCTCCGTACGTCCCGATCCCGATTCAGACAGGGGGTCCTATTGAGCCTGTGCGAGATATTTAATAGACTAGGAAATTTTAAGCTGTGCTTTAAGCCTTAAGCCGCGCGCATTCTATGCATTTTACGGCGCCGCTTTTCTTTTTTCAGGCGCTTGCGCTGCCATTTCCACCGCATTTGTCCTTTCTTTTTCCAACGGCGTGATGAACGTTTCATCTAATATTATAAATTTTTTTGTTTATAAAGCTTGCGAAACTTTTATTAAAGGATTCTATAGCGCAGGACTCAAATATTTAACCATTCCATTTGAGTCCCGCGAATATAGTGGTGGTTTTCGTGGTAAGTTATTTCAGTCCACCACTATATAATCTAATTTTATGCAAGTAAAGATAGGCAAGAGATATGAGGTGAATAAATCTGAGTTGCGAAATCTACTTGTCCAGGATAACTCTTTTTTAGAAAATATCCCAATTAAGATTAATGGATACTGTTATTTTTGCGGACAATCTTTTAATGGATTATTTTATACTATTCGTAATAATGTTAAAACAGAAAATGGGGGGGCGGTTGACATCTATTTTTTGGACAAAAATTGCTATTTTGCTCTAAAGGAAAGGCAAATTGGCTTTTCTGAGTGAGGAATGCTTATAAGGCAGTTTTTCCTTTGATATTTATGTATTTTTGGCGTTTAGTTGGGGAAGTTATAAATAAATCTGATATTTTAATTCTTTTAGCTGATGCTCGCAATCCAGAACTGTCCAAGAATAAGGAAGTTTTGGAAATGATTAAGAGAGATGGAAAATCTATGGTGAATGTGTTTAATCGAGTTGACTTGCTTTCTTCTAAAGCTGTGAAATCTTTGAAGATGAAATATCCTGATTATTTTCTTGTTTCTGCAACTGAAAATATAGGTGTGAGGGAATTGCGGAGAGTTTTGCATATTTTGGGCAAAAAGCTCGGTAAGAATTATCCTAAAATAGGAGTTGTAGGGTATCCTAATGTAGGAAAGTCTGCATTGATTAATACTATTGCGAGGAGTGCGAAAGCGCGGGTTGCTGATAAGCCCGGAACTACTAGAGGTATTCAGTGGATTAAAGCAGGAAGCCTGCGCATCTTAGACTCACCAGGAGTTATTCCTTTACAGGACCGAGAAGAGCGTCTCGTACTTATTGGGGCGAAATATCCTGAGAAGCTGAAAAATCCGGAGAAATTAGCTTGTGATATTATTAAATTATTTTTGAATGAATATCCTCTTTCTCTTCAGAACCATTATAGTTTAACTATTAAAGATTTAGAGCTTGAAGCCAATGATTTACTTGAGATTATTGGAAAAAGACGAGGATTTCTAAAAAAAGGAGCAGAAGTAGATGAACTAAAGACTTCTTTAATGATAATAAGAGATTGGCAGAAGGGGAAACTGCGTTTTTAATCAGTAGTTCAGCTTAATTTTTTCTATTTCCTCTTTTAATGTTTTGGCTTTGTTCTCTCCGATAATCTCTAAATACGTTTTTGCGTTAGTGTGGATTACTTCTCCTAAGCTATCTTTTTCTTTTAGAAGTTTTGCTATATCAACTTCTGGAAGAGATGTTTTGGATAGGATGCGCCATCCTTTTATTGGGAAAACTTGCTGGTTATTTTCATATGCGAGCGCATGCGTGATGTTGTCCATATCGAGAAGCTCTTCATATGACAATGATTCTAATAACATTTTTGATTTTTTTACATCCAGACGAGTGTAATCTTTTATAATAAAATTAACTTCTTTATCAACTCCAGCAATAAGCTCTTTTAATCTTGTTTTTATGGTTGTTCCTTCTGTTCCGAGCTCTACAATATATTTCTTGACTTCTTCTGTTATTTTTTGTATTAGCCTTCCTTTTTGCATTGCCAAAACTGCTTGATAAAAGCTAGGGTAATTCCTTATTTCCAGCCTGTTTAATTTTTCTATATTCTTGTCAAAAGACTCTCTTTGTTTTTCAATTAAGCTGATATTAAGATTTGCTTTTCTTAGAATTTCATCAGTTTGTTTTAGATGGTATTTTATATTTTTATAGTAAATATTAATTTCGTGTCTTCTTTCAGATATTGCGATTACAAGGTTTTCTGCTTGTTTAGCTGTGCGCTCCGCGGATTTGTGTCTTGTACCAGTTTCTGCTGTTTTTATCCTGCTGTCAGGGACTAATTGGACATTAGCATAATTTATTTTTTTCATGTCTCTTGAGAGAACTATGGCTCCATCCATTTTTGTGAGTTCAATTAGTCTTTGATGAGTGAATCTGCAGTTTATTCTAAATCCTCCGTCTATTAAAGGAATCAGTTTCTCATTTTCTACTACTATCAGGGCTCCCTTTCCGACTTTAAGAGTACCGTCCAAAGCATTTCTTAAATTGGTTCCGGGAGCGACTGTTTTTAATATATTGAAAAATTCTTCTTCAGATACTTTATTCTGCGTTTGGCCAATCTGCAATATCTTTTTCTGCACCTCTTTTTCCTCCCCCATATTTTTTATTATTAGCTGAAGTATTTAAGTCTTTGTGATATTTCTTTAGTGTACACTGTCCTGATATTTTACGAGAAATTTTTAGTTTTTGTTATGTAATTATATTATAATTTTAAGTTTAATTGTATTTAGTATTATGAAAGGAAAAAATTGGCAAGAATATTTACAATTATTTTTTATATTTTGATTATAATAATTACATTAATTTGCTATCATTTTTAGCTAACGATGATATAATCTTTGTTATTAATTTAGAGAATGAGTTATTTTTCCGCCGATTGCTCATTCTCTAAGAGAGAATAACAATTCAAGCAATAAATCATATTTTAAATCCTTCTTTTGAGCTGCATTGTTAAGTTAACGGTGTCTGATTTCTAAAACATCAGAAAATATTGTCCACTTTGTATTTTATTCTTCTCCAAATCTTAGATATTTTACATCAAATGAAACACTAGAACCGCTAGTTACTTTCCCGGGCCCGCAGTCCCAATATTCAAATTTGTTCTTACTTTGAGCAGGAGTTACATTTATCTTATCTTCATGAATATAAACTTTATATTGACTACTAAATCTTTCTAAGGCGTTTTTTACTTGGATATTTGTATCGTGAGCATCATATCCAGAGTGATATGGAACAGCAATTCTAACTTCTTTTCCAGTTTCTTCATTTATTGCAGCAGCTTTATCAGCAAGACTTCCTAATAAAACAACACCATAATCATCCCTCCATTCATTCGCATAGATATTCTCAACTAATAACGTAGGAGTATTATCCCAGTCAACTAATCTTACTCCCCCCAAAGTGAACTTTTTAGTTCCATGCCCCCACCGGGATTTGAACCCGGGTCTGCGCCGTTCTCCATTGCCTGAGAAAAACAGGCAATGTTAAAAAACAAAGCTTGTCCTAAGAAGGACTAAGAGTATTATCTCAACGATTTAACTCTTGGCATATACGAGAGGGCGCTGTCCTTGACCACTAGACTATGAGAGCTTTATGATTATAGAAGATAGAGTTTAAAAGATTTTGCTTTATTTCTTAAAAACTTCGTATCCTTTTCTTACTTTTTGAGAAACAATTATACCTACTTCATCACCAGATTTGGCTTTATTTACTGATTTTTTGTTGATTTGCATGCTATTAATTATTTGTTCAAATTCTGCATTGCCCCCTTTAATTTGTATTTTGTCACCTAGATTTAAAGGTTTTGTTAGTTTTATTGCAGCTACTTTTACATGTTTATAATAATTTGATACCATGCCCACTTTCATACAAATATTAATAATAACTAGTATTTAAGTTTTTTTATTTCTTATAGCCCTGCCAGGATTCGAACCTGGGTCGCAGGAGCCAGAGTCCTGTATACTTGACCGCTATACGACAGGGCTATAACCTTTTTAACATACCAGATGTTTTAAATATTTGGGCGGAAGATTTTTATATAATTAGTTCTTAGTATATATAGAGGTAAAATGAACTGGTGGGTTATAGGTTTTTTAGTAGTGCTGGGACTTTTTTTATTTAGAGCTAAAGAGATAAAGCATAGAATAGGTTTGATTATTATTTCTTTTCTTTTGATTTTCTTAGCTCTCTCTCTTTATCAAATATATTCTTTCAATTCAGTGGATTTGTCGACATTTGATGGAGTAATCTCTGCTGGAAAACTTTATGTGAGCTGGCTTGGTACAGTATTTAATAGCGCTAAGGAAGTTACATCATATGCAGTTCATCAAGATTGGGCTTTGAATGTGACTAATAGCAGTGCTCCATGAAGTTAATTTATCTTTTAGTTTTGTTTTTTATTTTTTTAACGGCATTTTATATAGTTAGCAATAATAATCTGCATCTGATTAAAAAAGAGGAATTTGGTGTTTTTTATTCTTTGTATTATCAATGGATAAATAACATTATTTCGAATAGCCATAGCATAAGCGGTTTTGCAGTTGGTCTGGACTGGCTGCCAGAAAGCAATAGGACGTTAAAATAGACAATAGTTATTCTTTTATATTCCACTTTCTCTTTTATTTCATGCCTCTATAGCTCAGTCTTGGTTAGAGCGCGTCCTTGGTAAGGACGAGGTCCCGAGTTCGAGTCTCGGTAGAGGCTCTCCAAAAAGTTCAAGTCCCTTAGACGCGTTTAAATGGCAACGCGTGATAAGGGATAAGATGGAAAATCAAATACCCAATTTCAAGATATGTTACTTTTTATGCCGAATAGATAAGACTAAAAAGCTGAAAAGTGTACCAGAGCCTAAATTAACAGGACGCCTTGCCCTTTAGGGCAAGGAGGATGTCATAGAGTTTTGAAGGAAGATAAGGCTGCTATTTTCTATGGTTTATAGGCAAATTACCTAGTATTAGTAAATAATAGACACGTGTAAACTAACCTAGACAGGAGTAGAAAGCTATTTAAACTCATTATCTTTCTAGAGATAATGGTGATAGTGAATGAAATAACTATGAATATAGTAAAAAACGCTGAAAATGGAGAGAGCATTTATAGCTTAGCTACTAAGATTGGTTTTGCTTACTCAGCAGTTTATAGATGGATATCTGAATTAGAAAGATATGGAGTTATCAGTTTAATTAGAAAAGGAAATAGAAACGTTATTAAGATTAATAAGAATTTGATTTACAAGAAATTTAAAGAGTTAGATGATGCTGTTTCTGTTATTGAAAAAGACAGTAAGTTCTGGGAGTTGGTTAAAACTTTAAAATTAAGAATAAGATTTGTAAAAGGAACAGCTGCAACTATTTGGACTAAAGGTAGTTTTATAACTGGAGATTTTTATGACAGAATTTATTTTTTAGAAGTTGATAAGAAAGACACAAATACTTTGAAAAATGTTTTGAGAAAAGAAAGGATTGCATATACAGAGGATAAGGCTAGTAATCAAAGACCGTTGGTTTACATTTTACAAAGAGAAAAATTAGATATAGAAAGAAAGAATGGATTACCTTCTATGCCGTTAAAAGAGTTAGTCTCTTGGTGTAAAGAGTTAGATTTAGAAAATATTTTAGAACAATTAAATATTTTATATAACTTAGGCTTGAAAGTAAAATATGCGGAGGTGTCAAGAACCCACCACTAAAGTGGCGGGCGTATTAGGGTTCTTGAGCACACGAGATTTGTGTTTGCTTACCCACGAACTGAAGTAGGGGGATTGCGCAAACACAAATGCTCGATGTTTCAACAAATGTCTAAAATAGACTCGCGAGCAGGACTGCTTGAAAGAGAACAAGAAGTTATGAAAATACTTAATTTATTCTTGGATAAAAAATTAAATTTTGTGGTGGTTGGTGGATATGCAATTTCAACATATAAGAAAAGATTTTCAATAGATTTGGATGTTGTAGTTAAAGACGAAGATCTAGAAACGTTTGAGAAAATATTGGAAAAAGAGGGATACGCTTTATACTATGAAAAAGAAATAGCTTTGATGTATGGGAAGAATTTCAAGCGATTTATGAAAAAGATGAAAAACTTACCTGTTGATATAGACCTGTTAATTAATGGTCTTGTCTCGAGAACAACAGATGCAACTTGGGGATCAGATTATATTAAAAAAAATTCTGTAAAAAGAAAACTAAACAATTCCGAATTTTTAACTCCAGAAAAAGAGCTGCTTATTGCAATGAAATTTCATAGTGGAAGATTATCAGATACTAGAGATATTGTTGCCTTAATGCCTTGCGACAAAGAAAGACTCAAACAGCACTTGTTAAATGGAGATATTAAGAAACTCAAACAATCAATGAGAAAACAATCATCTTTTTTGAATAAGCCACAGTTTGATGATAGCTTTAAGGGAATATTTGGGCCTTTTTCCTACAGTGAGAAAGATGTCCAGACAGCAAGAGAATTAATTAAGGAATTCATAAAAGAAAAAGATAAAAAGGCGAAAGGAGCGATTTAATATGACTAATCAGAACAACGGGGCGAACTTAGTATTTGAACAGAAGATGTGGCAGGCAGCGGATAAGATGAGAAGTAATATGGATGTTGGAAAGATATCCTTCGTTATCCTCAAATATGCAAAATGAGATTTATGAGAGTGTCTGCCTTTGTCTAATACTCCAGATTCAAGAAGAGAAACCTTGGAGGAAATAAGTATTGTAGAAAGAGATTGTTTAGAGCTGTTTCATGAACTTGATAAACTTATTTTAACTTCAAAACAAGATGAGCTATAAACTTTCGCTTTTGGGTTTGGTGGAGGTTTATTAACGCTCGTAGAAATCCTCAGACTTTAGTCTGAGGTCGTTTGCGAGGATTTCTCCGGCGGTCACAAAACCACTAACAAGCCCCGCACTTTAGTGCGGGGTTAAAACCCGAAGGGTTTTGTGACGTTTCATTCTGGACTTAACAGTAAATAAAACTTTATAAAACAAACAAAGCTTTATATTAAATGTACCTAGATTCTCACGTTCATTTTAGGGATTTTAATCAAAAACATAAAGAAACCATAAAACACGGTTTAGAAGTAGCTAGAGATTCTGGTATTGATGCTGTTTTTGATATGCCAAATAGTGATCCTCCTGTTATGACTGAAGAACTAGTTGTAGATAGATTAAGGATCGCGAAGGATGCAAATGTTCCCGGAGTATTTTATGGTCTTTATATTGGACTTACAAAACATCCTGAACAAATTAAGCAAGCGGTAAAAGTTTGTAGAAAATTTAAACAGGTTGTAGGGATGAAGCTTTACGCGAGTCATTCTGTAGAAAATTTAGGAGTAATAACTGAAGAAGACCAAAGAGTAGTTTATGAAACATTGGCAAGAGAGGGTTATGACGGAATTCTTGTAGTGCATTGTGAAAAAGAATCCTGTTTACATCCAGAAAAATGGTATCCTATACAACCTATAACCCACTGTCATGCCCGTCCTGAAAACTCAGAAGTAGAGTCTGTAAAAGATCAACTGAGATTTGTTAGAGAATCTGGGTTTAATGGAAAGCTGCATATTGCCCATATATCTTCACCAACAGCTGTTGATTTAGTAGTTCAAGCAAAAGAGCAAGGTATAGATGTGTCATCTGGAATCTGTCCGCATCATTTTATTTATGATTGGAGCCAGATGTATAATAAAAACGGAATTCTTTGGAAAATGAATCCTCCATTGCGGGAACCAGATTCTAGAAATAGAATATTTCAATACTTGAGAGATGGAAAGATTGATTGGATAGAAACAGATCATGCGCCGCATTCATTAATAGAAAAAACCCAAAATCCTTATCTGTCAGGTATTCCAGGAATTGCATGGTGGCCTCTCTTTGAAGAATTCTTGTGGCACCATGATTTTTCTCGTTTACAAATAGAAAAGTTGGTATTCTGGAATGTTGCCAAAAGATTTAAACTTGATGTTCAAAGAAGCCGCCGTGTTGTAAGAGACAGAAGAGCAGATTATCCATTTGACCCTTACCAAAAAATAGCTGTAGAATTGGGATGGTAAAAATGAAGGCAATAACTTTAGCAAGATGGGAAAACAAACTTCGTACTTTTGCAACTAGACTGCCTCCTCAAATTGTAGTTTCAAAATATTCTTCAGGAAGACTAGATTTCTTGGCGAAGTTGAAAGAAGAAATTTCTTCTGAGACTTATATTCCGCCAAAAGAATTAAGCAGAGAGTTATGGGGCATTCTTTTCCGTTCTCCAATTATGAATTCTGCCGGAATGTTCAAGAATGGAGAATGTTATGGAATGGTTGCTAAACAGGGAGCAGGAGCATATATAGGTGGAACTGGAACTTGGAATCCAAGAAGAGGAAATGAAAAACAAGGTATTTATCTACCGTTTGTCCCTTATCCAAGGTCGCATTCAGCTTCTAATTGGCTAGGGCTTCCAAATGATGGAGATGAAATTAATTCCAAAAGAGCATTTGCATTGAAGAAAATTGAAAATTGCCCTGTCGGTTGGAGTATTATGGGATCACCTGATCTTCAAGGCAAGGATAAATTAAAACATCTTATAGACGGTATAAAATTATATGAAAAAGCAGGAGTCGATTTTATAGAAATAAATGAGAGCTGCCCAAATACTCTCAATGGAAGACCACAAGATGATGATTTAGCAAAAAGACTAATTTATATTAAAGATAACTTTCTTGACCAAAGATCAAGAAGAATCCCCATAATAGTAAAGTTCTCTAATGATACAGAGATTCGGCAGTTGCCTATATTGTTAGACATTCTTTTTGCTTTAGGTTATGATGGAGTTAATTTTGGCAATACTTCAATAGCTTATTATAAAAGAAGAGAAAAAATTATAGAGAGCGAAAGGAAGCTTTATGACTTCTTTACAAGAACATTCGGAGGCGGTGTGAGTGGCAGGTCTCTTAAAGAATCTTCTTTAGAGTTAGCAAGCCGTGCAGTAGAATACAAAAGAGCAGGCGCGCCGTCACAAGAATTTCATGTAATAAGAACTGGCGGGATTGAATCTTGGAGCGACATTCAAGATTCAGAAAGAGCAGGAATTTGGCTTAATCAATGGTATACAGGCTATTTTGAAAATTTTGCTCAATATGGTCATGGATTATACAAAAAATTATTAGAAGATTAACATTTTATTCAAGTCCAAATGAATCTGCAAAATCTTCAATCGCTCTGTATCTTTCTAGATATTCAAAACCCCTCTCTGTAATAGAGTACGTTCTTCCTTTTTCTTTTCTGTGCTCTCGAATTAAATTTTTTTCTTTTAATTCTTTTATGTATTCTTCCATCATCTGATGAGATAGATTAGATTTGTATAAAATATGAGTCGGCTTTATTTTTCCATTTCTGTTTTTTATTACTTCCAGTATGTCTCGAATAACCTGCAACCTACTTCTTTTTTTGTCCATTCTGAATTATGTTATATAGACGATACGAGATCATAAGATAAGCAATCAGCTCTAATAGATTTGAGATAATATATCCAGGGTAGAGCTTATAGTCGGATATGAACATAAGAAGTATATTGCTTACTAACAATAAAAATATTGCAATCATCATTACTTTTCCTCTTTTTTTCCTGCTTTCAACCCACAATCTAACATAGTGGAATAAAGTTGAGATGATAAGAACTGTGGCAATAAGATATATTGTGAGAGATTTATTCATACTATATCTTATTGCAATCATGCTTATTACAAGAAGGATAGCGTAGATTCTAGCGCCTTTTATTTTAATTGTAGTATAGAATAGAGTTAGATAGCCTATGATGAAAAGCATTACATAGGAATATATAAATGCCTTGCTGAATAGATTTATATCAACTATGTAGAGCACTCCTTGGGCTTCGTTGAATATTTTTGTTAGAAATATATTAAGCCCAGTTCTGAGAAAATAGGAAGCGCTAAGACAAGCAAAAGCTATGCTAAATAGTTTAAACTCTCTTTCTTTGGCAATGTTATATATATGCAGAGAATAGCTTGAGACTATTGCAGTTATACAGGAAAATAAAATTCCTAAAGTAATATCAAACATATAGAACCATTCCGGCACAAAATAAAGGCTTTCTACCATTGTTATCTAATGACATTATCTCTTTTAAAGTTTATGAAATTGATTTCTTTACGTAATTTTTCTGAAGTCTCAAAGAGATTTTGGAAGTTTTCTTTAAAACTATCCAGAATTTTCGGTTATCTATCTAAATAATTCTTCGAATCTTTCAAGCACTCATCGAATTGGTGCATTTCCATAGACTTTGATATAAAACAGATTTATTGTTTCTTTTGATTACATTAGAAGATTATACAACGTTAGATGAGGTTCATGTAATAGAGCAGGAGTTAATTTAGAATTAGGAAAAAATAGATGGTTGGAT
>CAZOCP010000008.1:2409-25633 GCA_964578345.1 Candidatus Woesearchaeota archaeon | reverse complement strand
TTCTACTATCTACAGATGGATTGTAAAATATGCAAACATGATAAGCACACTAACAAATAACTTACAAATTCAATCTGGACAAGAGTTAATGTCTGATGAGATGGAATATCATAGATTAGGAGAACAGAATTGGTTTGTAGATGTAATGGACACAGAAACTCGTTTTGTTGTTGCCTCTGATTACATAAAAAGCAGAACAATAGAAAATCTGACAAGAGTTCTAAAGCATGGAAAGTTTGCAACAGGAGAACAAGTTAAAGTAGTTACCACAGATGGTTTACAAGGGTATGAAAGAGTTTTAAAGAAAAGTTTTGGATTAAAAACCCATTGGAAACACAAAAGCCCAATAATCCATAATGTTGTTATAGCTTCTGAAAGAGGATTTAATCACAAAATAGAAAGATTGCACAATACAATAAGAGACAGGACAAAAATAATGCGCGGTTTTCATGGCTCTTTGGAAAGTGCTAAAGCCATCATGAAAGGAATGGAAATTTATTATAATTTTGTCAGAAAACATCAGGGAATAGACAATAAAACCCCACAAGAAGAAGCAATACCAGAATTGACTTTAAGCATGAATAAGTGGTTAAGTTTGATTAAGTTGAGCAAAACTTAATTTTTTTATTCAATCCAGCACCCGACAACGCAACAATGCATGTATGATCTGCATTGAAGTTAACGGTTGGTGGAAAGGGTTAAAAGGTTCTTTTCCTCTCGTTCTTTATGTCTAAGTTAAAGAGGATTGATATTGTTAAAGAATTGAAAATTCTCTTTCTTCCCACTCTATTACTAAGAGATTGTCGTGAAAATTAATAGAAAAACTCAATTGTAGCACATATGCGTTTGTTATAGAAATTTTGCCCATGTTATAGAAAAAGATAGAATTTTTACTAAAAATTTCTAGAAGAAACATTTAAATAGCTCTTTCTTTTAATTTTTAAAGAAAGAAGGATTTCACTTACTTACCTTTCATATTCATATTCGTGTTTGGCATACTTTAGGAGAGTGCACTTTCTTTCAGAAGAGAACTCTCGATATTTGTAGAATGTTGAATAGTTCTAGTATACATTAGAGAATAATATGGCAAAAATAAGCCCTGTATCAATAAAATATATGATTTATGCATCGTTCAAGTCAGAGGGACCTCTCGAAAAGCCAGATGTTATCGGCGCTATTTTTGGACAGACTGAGGGGCTGCTAGGCTCTGAACTTGAGATGAGAGAACTGCAAAAAGAAGGTAAACTTGGACGTATTGAGGTTGATTTAGAGACTGTTGATGGGAAGAGTGTCGGCAACATTAAAGTACCTACGGCACTTGATAAATCTGAGACTACGATTATTGCCGCGGCATTGGAAACAATTGATAGAATAGGCCCGACTGAAGCAAGAATTGAGATAAGGAAAATAGAGGATGTTCGAGGAAGCAAGAGAGATTTTATTATAGAAAGAGCTAAGCAGCTTCTGGGCGGACTTGATGATAAAGAAGGTTTTGGAGAGATGAGCAAGACTCTAAAGGAAGAGTCAAGAGTCAGTAGAATACAAGAGTATGGTGAAGAAAAGCTTCCTGCAGGAGATATTTCTGGAAGGGAGATTATCGTTGTTGAAGGCAGGGCCGATGTTATAAATTTATTGAGAAATAGAGTAAATAATGTCATAGGTATGAATGGCACAAAACTGCCTACCGAGATAGCTAGATTAGGAGAAGGAAAAGAAATTACTTTATTTATAGATGGAGATAGAGGAGGCAAACTAATAGCGAAAAATGTTATTGCAAATGCAAAGGTAGGATATGTGGCGGTGGCTCCTGATGGAAAGGAAGTTGAAGAACTAACAAGCAAAGAGATATTAATTGCTCTAAGGAAAAAAATATCAATTAAAGACTTTATTAATAAAATAAATATTGATAATGACATGAGCAACGGCGGAGAGCCTCAATCTTCTGCAGACGGCAAAGAAACAATCGATAAAGATAAAATTAGAATTCTATATGAAAAAATAAGAGACTCTAAACAAGCGTTATTATTAAATAAAGACTGTGAGGTAATCCAAAAAGTTTCTTCTAAAGATTTAATTAAGGGCATAAAAGACTCAAGGACAAAAGTTTTTGGAGTTATTCTAGATGGTACTGCGACGGCTTCAATAGTAAAATCATGTGATGAATGTGAACTGTCAGTTTTAGCAGCCAATAATTTTTCTGCTGTGAAAGATGCTAAAGTACAGCTAATCAGTGTTTGATGATTGATAGTCTTTAGATAAGTCTCATTCTTCTAATAAACTTGTATGTCTTTTTTTGCAAGAAATAATTTATCTAATAATCTTCTTTTTTGGCATAATAAAATTGCTTTCTTTATTATTTTCATTTTCTGTTGGAAGGTTTTTTCCTCTAGATTGAGAAAATTCTGAGAATGCGGCGCCGAAGTCTTCTTTCGTCACAACAAGTTTATCAGTTTTTTCTGATTTATAAACGCGCTTAATTGCTCTGATACCTGCTTCTCGACACAGAGATTCTATATCTGCTCCGGTCCATCCATCAGTTTTGCTGATATATTCACTTAATTTGAAATCTTTTTCAATCGGCATGTTTCTTATATGAACGTTGAATATTTTTTCTCTAGTAGCTGCGTCAGGTATTTTTAGTTCAATTATTGCATCGATTCTTCCAGGCCTAAGCAAAGCAGGATCTACTAAGTCTAATCTATTTGTGGCAGCGATTATTATTACTTTTTCCAGCTCTTCTATACCATCTAACTCTGTTAATAATTGATTTACCATTCTTTCTGTAGAATCATTCATTAATGCTCCTCTTATCTTTGCAATGCTGTCGAATTCATCAAAGAAAATTATACTCGGTGCAACGAGCCTCGCTTTCTTAAAAATCTCTCTAACATGCTTTTCTGATTCTCCAACCCATTTGCTGACTAGTTCAGGTCCCTTTATTGAAATAAAATTAGCGTTAGATTCATTTGCAACTGCTTTTGCAAGCAAGGTTTTTCCTGTTCCTGGAGGGCCTGTCAGCAAAACTCCTTTTGAAGGCTTTATGCCTGCCTTTACAAATAATTCTGGTTTTATTAAGGGCAATTCTACTAATTCTCTAAGTTTCTCTTTAACGTCTTCTAAACCTCCTATATCTTCCCACTTTACATGAGGTTTCTGAATTAATATTTCGCGCAAAGCCGATGGTTCTACAACCTTCATAGCATCTAAGAAATGCTGTTTATTCACTTTTATCTTTTCTAGAATTTCAATAGGCACTCTTTCCTGCAGATTTTTCAACTCCGAAAAATACGGCTTAATTGATTTTAATGCTGCTTCTTTGCAGAGAATAGATATATCTGCTCCTGTGTATCCAATTGTTTTGAATGCAATTTCGTCAAAATTAACATCTTTATCTAAGGGCATACCTCTTGTATGAATTTGAAGGATTTCTTTTCTGCCTTGCTCATCAGGAGGATTTATTTTCAATTCTCTATCGAATCTTCCAGGTCTTCGCAGGGCTTCATCAATATCATCTGGTCTATTAGTAGCTGCCATTACAACTACCTGTCCTCGGGATTTCAGCCCGTCCATTAGAGTTAATATTTGAGCAACAATTCTTTTTTCAGTATTGTCGGAGCTATCTCCTCTTTTTGGAGCTATACTATCTATTTCATCAATAAAAATAATGGACGGGGCGGTTTTTTCTGCTTTTTCGAATATATCTCTAAGATGTTTTTCAGATTCTCCGTAATATTTACTGACAATTTCCGGTCCAGCTATAGTATAAAAATGAGAATCTGTTTCTGTAGCAACTGCTTTAGCAAGCAAAGTTTTTCCCGTCCCTGTAGGGCCTGTCAGCAAAACTCCTTTTGGAGCTCCAACCCCTAATTTTTCAAATACTTCTGGGTGTTTCATCGGCAGCTCAACCATTTCTCTAATTAACTCTGTTTCGTGCCTTAGCCCTCCAATATCTTCATACGAAACATTTGTCGATTTTGCATCTCCTATGTGTACTTCGTCAGATACATTAATTTTAGTTGATGGTTTTATGATTACATTTTCTTTTGGAATGACTTTTGAAACAACATATCCTAGACGAGTCCCGAACACATCTATTACTATTTTTTGATTTATTGATAGAGGTTTGTCTAATAATTTTCCATGAAAATATTCTGTAGGATCATCACTGAATCTAACTTCTTGAGTTGGAGATAAAGTAATAGAAGAAGCTATTTCTACATGAGTTAAAGAAACTGCAACTTTTTCCCCTATTGAAGTGTTTATATTAGCTCTTGTTGTGCCGTCAATTCTAATTATATTTTTACTTTCATCTTTTTCTTTTCCTCTTAATGCACGCAAGACTGCAATATTGCCTCCTTTAACGCTTATAATCTCTCCAGAAACAATGCCCAGCTTATCCATTATCTTTGAAGGTATTCTTGCAATGCTTTTGTCTATATCGCTCTGTAATGATTCTGCAACTTCAAGATTTATTATTTCTTTAGTAACTTGTTTTTTCATTCTTTTCTCCTAAACTGAATCTCTAAAATACCATTTTTATAAGTATAATCAAATTCTTTTCCTATTCCTTGAGGCAATGTTTGGATCATTGAAATTCCGGCAAGCAATTTTTGAGATAAATATTTAGCAACATTATCGATACTTTTTTTCTTTGCTTTTATTTCAATTCTCCTATCCTTTACTTGTACATAAATATCATCTGCCTCGAAACCTGGAAGCTCAACTATAATATAAAAGACATTATCAGAGTTTACATAATTCAAAGAAACATCTTCATCATCAGATATCTCATAATTTTTTTTCCTTCTTCTATCTCCAAAAAACTCTCTTACAATACTTTCGAAAGGGTCGTTGTTAAAAAATGGGTCTTCCATGTTTCCTCCATTTTTAATTAAGTATGGGATATTTAAAAGTATTGTTTTATCTCTTGAAGAGCATATTCAATAAGTTCTGCTTTATGAGGAGTATTCTTCTCCTCTCTTTTTTTATGCTTCTGTCTTTCATTATATATCCATATTTCTAATGAATATTTAACATAACTATCTTTTCTTGATTTATTTACTAAAATATCAAATGCTTCTTCGGCAGGCTCGTAAAATTGAATTACAGCTAGAAAAAATGGAATCTTATCTCTTCCTACTTTGCCAGCAAGCTGATCTACTCTGGATCGATATTCTTCTGGTATAAGAGAATAAACTTCTTTATGATCTATAAATCTGAAATCCCTATTATTTCTAAAAAAATTCAAGAGAGAATCTAAAGTCATTTTTATTTATATTAAGATGAATTTATAAGTATTATGTTGACATAATTACTATTTCCAATAGTTCTTTATTGGACCATCTCTTGTCATATCCCAGTAAGCAGTGTTATATGGACCCTTTACTTTAATGCTTCTGCTTAACATAATGCAAACCTCATCTAAATGAAGATTTCTTAGTTTTTTCTTGCTTCTAAGTGTTGGGTCATATATTATTACATTATTTTTTAATAGTTCATAGAATCTTGCCCAATCTTTTGACGGTAAAGGGAATGGATTCATTTCTAGAGGAACTGTGTTTTCAAGCCCCTTCCAATATTTGTGGATTATTGCAAAATAGGCTGCTGTTTCATGAGGCCCAAAGACAAATATATCTGAGCTTTTAGTATGTTGAGCCCACTCATAACGTAGATTATGCAGGAAAGTAGAGCGTTCTGGCTCTTTTCCTTCCAGATACTGACTTTTTAAACTCCAGATTATAGAATTTTTTTCTTTTCCATGCATGAGCGGAACGTTCAAAAGATTTATTCTATATCTCTCTTTTCCTTCTGTTCGTGAAGGCACTTTGCACAGAATTTGGCCACCTTCTGCCTGAACTTTTTTTGCATTTGTATATTTACCTTCAATATCAATGCCTCCTGCGTTATGAAAAGCATAAGAATATATTTTTGCACCTTCGATAGGCACATCAAAAGGAACAACTCTCCATCTTCTATCAAGAGATTGCAGAGGCTGCCATGTAATACCTAAATAATAAATCTCTTCTTCTTTCTTGTCTCTAAAAGCTTCATCAAAGGCCTTCATACGAAGAGTAAGAGGAATATTTGGAAATTCATAGGCTTCTTTTTTTGTTTCAGGCTGGTCTATATGAATTAGAAGTCCGTGCTTGTAGTGTTTTCTTGAAGATTGGGCCTGTGTTTTTGCTCTTTGTAAAAAAGAAAGAGGGATTAACGGAGTGCGCACTTCAATAGCCTCTTCTGGATTAAGATTCCATATTTGCTCTACCAACAATCTTTGCCGAAATACTCTTTTTATACTACAGGAATCTTGTATTTCTTCAGGAGAACTTTTTTCAAAAAATGATTTTTGAGCCATTAAACTTTTGGATTTAAAGGGTTAATAAATATTATGTTTGTACTCTATTATCTATTAACTTATTATTGGTAAATATCTGCCTTTGAAAACCAATTTTAAAATTTAAAGCAAATTTTTTCTTCGGCTGAAATTTAAGTCTTTTATTTACCAATCCTCCATCCAGAAGGCACGTTAAGATATACTAAACCATGCAAATTCTTATAAATAACTTATTTTTACTTTAAACGTATGGCAAGAACAATTAAAATTCAGGGAACAGATGAAGTTATGGCTATGTTTGGAATACCTGGAACATACTATCGTGGAAAATGGGGAAATGTCCCAGAAGATTCTTTAAAATATTCAGAAAAAGGAAAAATGATTTATTTAGCGATCGCTGATGGTGTAAGTAGAGACCCGTTTAATAATTATCCTGATTTGAATACTGAAGAAGGAAAAAAAGCCATGGTTAAGCATTACCCAAAACCAAGTTTAGCTAAAAGAGTTGCGGATATTGTTGTTGAAAGTGGCGACCTTTACAAAGCTAATAAGAAAATTTCCAATTTGAACAAATCAAAAGTTCCTGACCCAAATTGGTTAAAAGAAGACTTAGCAGGTTGCACTGCTTCTTTAGCTGAGATAGAAGGAAATAAGCTTCATTATCAATTTATTGCTTGTTGCGGTGTTGGAGTTGTAGGAAAAAATGGAAAGGTCAAACTCCAAACTCCAGATGAATATTGGACAACAGATAAGGGAAGATGGGATTTAGTAAAACAAGCAGATTTTATTAAAGGATTCATTGCAAGTGTTGGTGAAAATCATCAATGGTGGTTACATCCAGAAGGCAGAATTTTAATGAGAAGATTTTTTAGGAATAAACCAAAACAAAAATACTCTTTCGGTGTTTTGACAGGAGAAAAAGAAGCGGAAGAATACATAAGGCAAGGAGAATTTAAGTTAGAAGATGGCTACGTAGTTTTGGTTTATTCTGATGGTTTAAGAAAGCCTTTGTTTTCTGATGAGGGCTTAAGGCTGATTAGAGAAAAGAATTTCTCTAAACTTGAAGAATTTTGCAGGCAACATGTTGATAGCGAAGGGACTGTTGTTTATTGGTATGGAAATTAGTCATAAACTTTATCTCGCTTATCAATCTTCACAACAATAATTCTTTTTTCTTCGTAATTAACACGATAAAGTGCGCGATGCTTTCCAATTCTTATCCTAAAAGTAGGCAACTCATAGCCCAAAACTCTTTTTGCATCATGTGGAACAGGATTTGTTTTTAATATCTCTAACTTTCCACTAGTTCTCTTAAAAAGCTTATTTTCACACTTAGAAAGAAAATGTTCGGGCTGTTTATCTAGCTTTATTTCGAACATTTTTAATTTCCTCTAAAGAAACTAAATTTCCAGACTTTTCGTTTTCCACGCTATCATCAAGCATTCTTCTTTCTTCTTCAGTTATAATAACATCTATATCTATCATGTTTTCTTGTATATATTTCAGGGTTTTTTCAATTCTATCTAATCTAGTGTCTATATTCTGCTGTTCCATAAATAATAGATAATTCATGCCTATATAAAATTTTCTAAAACGCGCGCCGTCCCCCGCCCTAAAAAGTGGAGATTTAAGCTCTTCACATAAAAAGTCCAAGCTAGCTGGAGATTCTAGACTGCATAAATACTTCACAGCATCTTCTCTATTATCTTTATCTAATTTCTTGTCAGATAAACCCCTTAGCAACGGTTCTACCATTCTTTGGTCTTTAATAACTTGTGAAGTTATAAATTTATTAAGCATTTAATCCTACCATTCAAATGGGAGTTATCTTTGGACCTGCAGGACTCGGGCCTGTCAAAACTGCTATTCAAGTTTTGGAAAAGTATCATAAATTAGGGCTAAGAGTTTGTGAGATAGCTTTTACATATAACATTTATATTAAGCCATGCGATGCTATTGAAATTGGGAAAAAATCTAAGAATTTAGGAATTGATTTAAGCATTCATGCGCCTTATTTTGTAAATTTGAATTCAGCAGAGAAATCAAAACGAGAGGCCACAAAAAAAAGAATTATTGACTGCTGTAGAATTGGAGAGCTGCTAGGGGCAAAAATTGTTGTTTTTCATCCTGGTTATTACGGAGAAGATAAAAATGCAAGCTACGAAATGATAAAAAACGGGATAGTTGATATAATGCAGGAGATTAAAAGCAATAAATGGAAAATTCTTATTGCTCCTGAAACAATGGGAAAAATAAATGTTTTTGGAAGCATAAATGAAATTTCAAGATTAACAAAAGATACTGGCTGTTCTTTTTGTATAGATTTTGCGCATTTGCTTGCCAGAGATAAAAAAGTTGATTATTCAGAAGTTGAAAAAGCTTTTCCACAAAAAGAATGGCATGTGCATTTTTCAGGCATTATATACGGAGAAAAAGGAGAAAAAAGCCATCGCAAAACAGAGAAAAAAGAATGGGAGGAGTTATTAATACATATTCCTAAAAACCGCGAGATTCGAATAATTAATGAATCTCCTTCTATGATTGAAGACAGTGTTGAGGGATTAAAGATATGGGAGAAAATTAGAAAGCAAAGAGAATAAATTAATCAGCATATATTTTCAAATCTTTCTATTTTTTCTGAATATCTTTTTTGAAGAAGTTGTTTATCCTGCTCCCATATTTCTTCCGGCGTTATAATTTTTATTCTAATTTTTTTGATTTCTTGCTGAAACTTCAAAGGTTTCATTTCCCCAGCCGCCTAATTATATTCTTATTGCTTAAATTTCTTTTGCGTTCTTTATCTATAGCAACAAGGCGTTCTCTTGCACGCTCTGGCTCTAATCTACAGATATTCAAGATATTCAATATACGCTGCATTATCTCATCATAAGTTTCTCTATTATATATGCGTAAATGGTCTATCCGTTCTTTTGTTGCTCTACCTATCTTTATCGTCGTTATTTTTAGTGCTTTCTTATCTACGTTTTCCAGCTTTTCATTATCCATGGCAGTATACTTTAGTATACCTTTATAAATCCTTTGCCACTGTAAAATGTTATTGTTTATGTTATTACCACAAAGTTTATAAATGCATTAAAATCATCTTTATTAATTAAATCTATCGCAAACCATGAAATCCAAAAAAATACTGGTTTTTTTTGCAGCATTACTTGCATTTGTTGCAGTCTTTGCTTCTAGTGTAAATGCATTTGGCATCATTAGAAGTATTGAGGTAAAGGGAGAAGAAGGTCTTGGCGTTAACGCGCCGAATCTTGGAGTATTTGCAGGTGAGACCTTGCCTGTTAGAGTAACCTTTATAGCAACGAATAATGCAACTGACGCAAGAGTGAAAGTGTGGATTGCAGGCGCTCGTGAGTATGCAGTTTCTTCAGAGAGATTCAGAGTTCTAGATGGCTCTACGTACAGTAAACTTGTTTCAGTACAAGTGCCGTTCGATATAGACCCTTCAGAAGATTTGACTTTGAAAGTTTCTGTTGAAAGCGGCAATGACGGAAGCATCCCTGAAGCAATTGTTAAGCTGGCTGCACAGAGAGAATCCTATATAGTAGAAATTCTCGATGTCAACTTTAATCAAAAAGCCACTGCTGGAGATATGCTTGCATTGAACATTGTTCTGAAAAACAGAGGCATAGAATTTGCTGAAGACACATTTGTTAAAGTGAGCATCCCTCAATTAGGGATAGAAGAAAAGGCTTATTTCGGCGACCTTGCACCTGTTGATCAGGACGATCCTGATAAAGAAGATGCAGCTGAAAGAAGAATGTATATAGCTATTCCTTCTAATACCAAAGCAGGAATCTATAATTTAGAGTTGGAATCTTACAACTCTGATTCTGCTACCTCTTTAAGCAAAAAGATAGCGATTGTCGGGGCTATTGAAGAAAGCACTGTAGTTGCTCCTATGCGTACAAGAACTTTTGCTGTCAGTGAAGAAGGAACTTATCGACTGACTGTGGTAAATGCTGGAAACAGAGTACATGTCTACGACTTCATTATAGAAGCAGATGACGGCCTATCAGTAGAAGCTGACGAGCCTGTTTTTGCAGTTCCTGCTGGAACAAGCAAAACACTGCTTTTAAAAGCTAAAGCAGCAAAAGCCGGCGAATATAAATTTACAGTGAATGTAAATGCTGACGGCAATTCTGTGAAATCTGAAACTTTCACTGCTATGGCTGAAGGAAAAGGCGGACAAATAAGTACTGGTAATACAACTGTTCTTTTAACAGTTGTTCTTGCTATTATTTTTGTTGTGCTTTTAGTCGTTCTGATTGTATTGCTGACAAGAAAACCTGAAAAAACAAAAGAATTCGGAGAAAGCTACTACTAAACTAAATTTTTTATTTTTATTTTTTGTAGTTTAGTTAATTTATTGCTATTTAGCTGATTGTTTATTAGCAATTAAATATTCTATTTATAGTTTAGTATATTTAAGATGAGTCTTTAGTAGATTCAGGAAAATCAAAGTCCTTTTCATTTATAGAATTGATAATTTCTTTAAAAATCTTAAACTTCTCAGAAGGAATTCTCAGCCCTGATTTAGTAAATCCAGTGTATTTCTCTGACTTGACATATTCTCTAATTGTTAATCCGGGCCTGCCGCCATAATCATCAATCCGGATAACAATTTCTGTGTCTGGGCTTTTAGTTATTCTATTAATGTCTTTTTCCATAGAATATACAAGACATTCTTATATTTAAAATTTTTGATTATTCTGAATAGTATTCTAAATCTAAATGGTTATTAAAAATTACCTTATCTTAGACGGTTTTCAGCAGATATAGATGACTATTACTTGCCCCTTAGAGCAAGGAGGATGTCACATCATGAAGAGATGTAATAAATCAATACTGCAGGACAATTATTATATAACACACAGAACTTTAAATATCTCTTATTCTTAAGAAAAGCATGACATATGAAGCACAAAAGATAGGAACAGTAGAAGGCTTGGGAGATATTTATCGTGTAGCTGCGCCTTTAGATGAGCAATTGCGAGCTTTTGCAGATAAAGGTATTCACACTCTTGCTGCTCCTGATGAAGTTGCTCAGATACATTTAGATGATATTTCTACTACTTGCTCAAGGACAAGCATGGCACCTATCGCACTAAGGGGCGGAAAAACTATTTTAGTTAGAGACTCTATCTTGATGGCTCCTTTAATGGCTTCTGCTGCTGTTAAAGCTCATGCAAGTGAAAGGTATTTTGAGACAAACAGAGATGTTTATGAAGCAGCTGAAGCGCTCGCAAGAAGCCAAGAATCTATGTATCCTGAAGACAGAAGCGCACTTATTGTTTCACAAGAGAGAGATTTGATTTTATTAACTCCTAAAATGCCTGAATCTCGGTTCATCTTAAGAAAGCAAACTGAGCCTTACTTTGATAAATTCACTGAAGGAAAAATAAAATTCTATAATCTTTTCGGGAATTCAGATAGTCAGACAATTATTAATTACATGTGGTTTGGCCCTCCTCTGATAAATTCGGGTCTATATTGTAGTTGGTCGGACTTGGACGATGACTATCCAGCTTTTGGGGTGTTGAGAACTACCGAAAGCAGCGCAAAAAATACAAGTGCTTCTAATTATACCCCTACTGATGTTCAAAGATTCCATCAAGCTGTTGAGAGATTACGAGAGGTTGTAAATCCAAAATTGCTAGAAGATATTCTTGTTATGCAAAAGAATCTTCATTCTTAACAACCTGAAGCTTTTTAAAATATTATGTCAAGTTCCTTGACAACTCAGCAAAATATAACTATCTCAATTCCAAAAGAAGGTTATACAGAAGATATGGGCCTAGCTTATTTCTCAGTCCCCTTGTTTAATATTGGTATGCCCATCTTAGTTAGGGAAACACTCAGAGTATCTAAAGAATATTTGCCTAAAGAAAAAAAATCATTACATACGGAAAAGAACTCTTTATTTTATGTAACTGCAGTTAATGCTTATAGTTAAAAAATAAAATCCAGCTTGATGATAGATTTAATTTAAATCATGAATGGATTGAGAAGAAATTAAATTTACAAAACCTAGGGGTTTTTAACTCTGGATTAATTTCTAAATAGTAACAAATAGAAAGGTTTAAATACCTCTTATTCTTAAGAAAAGTATGACATATGAAAGTGAAATAGCTCTCCAAAAAAAGTATACCGATGCCTTAATAAGAGCTAGACCGGGCTTGGGAGAGAAGTCTTTGAAGATTGCAGATGAACTAATTAACACAGGTTTGACGCCAAATGAGGCGATGTTGATGATTAATTTAGTCTATAGTACTAGAGATGTACAAGGTAGAGGACAAGCAACAAAATTAAAATACTTTTCAGAAGCAGTAATCAGAAGATACGGAGAGAATTATCTTGAGAAAGTCGGCAGAAGTCTAGATTTATTTAGAGGTCTTCTATATCAAATAGGACAAGCAGTTGAGATGAGAGATGAAACGAATGATTATCTTTCTAATTCTTCAATCACTTTTAGAGACTCTCTTCTTTTTCAGGAATTAGGTTTATCAGCTGAAGTGCTCGAAAGTTATGTTTACCACCTTACTTCAGAGAAGGGTCTAAGTGAAGTAGCTGCAATAATGAGAATAAAAGAAGCTGCAGCTGAAGTAGAAAGAGGAAGATTTGCAACGCTTGAGTCAATTCTTTTTAGAGAAGAATTTGACTCCCTGACAAGTTTAATAATGGAAGAAGATAGAGCAGATGAGTAATAATCAGGATCTTGAGAAAATAGTAGGACAGTTAGAGAACTCACCAGGACATATATTAGGGTTAAATGGCTGGCTGTTGAGAACTATTCCTAAAGATAAAAGAACAGCTTTTTTAAAGGCTTTTGAAAAGTCAGTAAGAGTGGCTTATTATCCAGATCATGCATCAGATGCAAAAACCCGAGGAACTAGAGAGAGATATATCCAAGCAGTTTCAAGTGCTATTACTTATTTAACTAGTGATGAGTTTTCCTTTGAGCTTGCTGTTGAAGAGGTGCCTACAGAAAAGAATCCTATTGTAAGATTAAAGACGGAAATGGAGGAAAAAGAAAGGGAGCAGCAGAAAGAGACTTCTTCTCTGAGACAAAAGTTAAACTCTACTTCTAAGGAAATTAAAGATGCTCTTAGATTAAATCAGGATCTAAAAAGAGCCTTGGCTCTTGAGCTCAAGAGAGTTTCAGTTCTATCAAGACTACAAGAGTATAATAGAGAATATCTTGCGCAAAAAAGATGTTATGAAATAAGAAATAGAAACCAGTTCTCAATTAGCGGATATTTTATTGATTTTGACAGAGAAAAAGGAATGGACATGCTACAAGATATTATCTTTAGAAATATGTATGGATTTGAGACTACCTATGTGAATTTTCAAAAAATATTAGAGGATAATTTTCTCTTAGGACAGAAAGAAACACTGAGATTTAGGAATGGAATAGCTGAACACGGAGACTATCGCTTAAGAATTCGCGGAGGATTAACAATAGGAAGTATCAGAGAATTTATTACCCTCAAAAATCTTCCTGATGGTTTAGAAAAAAATATTTCACAAGAAGTTTTTAAAAATGATGTATCAAAGATTCAAAATATAACTATCTCAATTCCAAAAGAAGGTTATACAGAAGATATGGGCCTAGCTTATTTCTCAGTCCCCTTGTTTAATATTGGTATGCCCATCTTAGTTAGGGAAACACTCAGAGTATCTAAAGAATATTTGCCTAAAGAAAAAAAATCATTACATACGGAAAAGAACTCTTTATTTTATGTAACTGCAGTTAATGCTTATAGTTAAAAAATAAAATCCAGCTTGATGATAGATTTAATTTAAATCATGAATGGATTGAGAAGAAATTAAATTTACAAAACCTAGGGGTTTTTAACTCTGGATTAATTTCTAAATAGTAACAAATAGAAAGGTTTAAATACCTCTTATTCTTAAGAAAAGTATGACATATAAAGCACGAAAGATAGGAACAGTAGAAGGCTTGGGAGATATTTACCAAGTAGCTGCGCCTTTAGATAAGCAATTGCAAGCTTTTGCAGATAAAGGCATTCATACACTTGCTGCTCATGATGAAGTTGCTCAGATACATTTAGCTGGTGTTTCTGAAGATTACTCAAGAACAAGCATGGCACCTATCGCACTAAAGGGCGAAAAAACTATTTTAGTTAGAGACTCTATTTTGATGGCTCCTTTAATGGCTTCTGCTGCTGTTAGAGATCATGCAAGTGGAAAGTAAGAATAGACAAATCGGGGATAAAATAAAAATCTTTCGCACAAAGCAAGGATTGACGCAGGATGCCCTTGCGAGAAAGTGCGATATTCCCTACACGACACTGACTAAGATTGAATCAAATGTCATAACGAAGCCGTCGATCCAAACTGTCGTCAAAATTGCAAAAGGGCTAGATGTCTCCATAGACGAACTTTTGAAATAAAAATATGAAAACGCTACCAATAAATTTAGATACTTTCGGGTTTGTAGAGCGAGAAAAGAGAAATGGAAAGTTAGTTATTTTTCGTTGTGGTCGTGATTTTCTTTACTACGCTCTTGCCTATTACAAACCGGATATATTTAGCCCGAATGAGCTTTGCCCAACAGAAATCGAGCGAAAAGGCATTTTCGGTTTGCGCATGCCATGGTGGATGATGTGGTCAGCACTTCAGTTCACTAAAGTACCACAAATTCTTAAACAAAATAATCTGCATCTAACTATCAACGGCAAACGTATTAGGCACTACTTTGATTTTTTGTTTGCTCACATTTTCCCCAAAAAGGTTTCCGCTACCGATGCATTATCTGTTGTAGAAACGAGTGTAAATATAGGAGAAGTTTCCGCGATTGATATTGGCATTAGCACGTTCGGGCTTGTAGATCATGTGTTGTTTGTATACGGATATGACGACGAAAACCTTTTTGTTTTTGATACACAGAAACTACCCATGCTTGAATATGAGAAACAGACCAAAGAGGGAGACAGTCATTTTATTATGAAATTATCAAAACAAATAGTCCGCAAGAGATGGACACGTTGGGGGCGTGTGTGGGTGGTTGCACCAAAATAATTTTATGAAATATTATCTATCATCTTACGAGATTGGGAACGAGACGGAGAAGCCAAGAATCTATGGCTCCTGAAGACAGAAGCGCACTTATTGTTTCACAAGAGGAAGATTTGATTTTATTAACTCCTGAAATGCCTGAATCTCAGTTCATCTTACGAAGGCAAACTAAGCCTTTCTTTGATAGATTCACTAAAGGAGCAATAAAATTCTATAATCTTTTCGGATATTCAGATAGTCAGGCAATTATTGATTACATGTGGTTTGGTCGTTCTATAAGCAATTATTGTGTTCTACATTGTAGTTGGTTTGGCTTGGACAAAGACGATGCGGCTTATGGGGTGTTGAGAACTGCCGAAGGCAGCTCAAAAAATACAAGTGCTTCTAATTATACCCCTACTGATGTTCAAAGATTCAATCAAGCTGTTGAGAGATTACGAGAGGTTGTAAATCCAAAATTGCTAGAAGATATTCTTGTTATGCAAAAGAAGCTTCATTCTTAATAACTTGAAGCTTTTTAATCTTCTCTATTATCATCTGTATTTAAGCGATATCAAATGTCTTTAACCTACACAACTTTTTCAATTCAATAAAGCGTGAGCTGTAAAGTTAGCGTCAGGTGAATATCAGAGACTTTATTAAATTTAATTAGTAAATGAGCATCTAGTGAGCTGTAAAGTAAACGTCTGGTCTTTAAACTAAAATAATAAAAAGTCCAATTAAAATTTGTCTACTGATATTTTCTACAAGTCCCATCTTCAAATAAGTTAGTTCCAGAAGCACAACTAGCACATTGGTTTTTGTAGCAAATAGATCCCTGAGGACAATAACTATTTATTGTACAAGCTGCGTGGCAGTAATTATCAGAGCCTAAAACATAAGTTGACTTGCTACATCGCTCAGAATTTACTTGTGGAATAGTAGAGTTACAATAGTATCCATCACAAACATCGTAACACCTTCCATCAGAGCCTAAAACTTGTTTTCTCCCACAGTATTTTTGGCAATAACCATTTGAGAAATAATCTCCTTTATCACAATAAGTAAAACCTTCTTCACTAATTGAGCTAAAATCAATGGCAATACTTATTTGAGTTCCAGCAAGCCAAGTGTTTATTCCTATTAAATTTCCTTGCTCATCAAATAATCCTCCTCCGCTACTACCAAAATAAGTATAGGCATCGGATTCGATGGCTCTAAAATTTTTACCGCTTGATTGCGATAGCACTTCTTTAATATTAGTTATTTTGCCTTCTTTTATCGAAAACTCTACCACATTCTCAACATATGATGGATAGCCAACAGCCATAACTTTCTCTCCAATCTTAAAATCAGGGGTATAAAGAGCGGCAGAATAAATTGCAGCATTTGAATCTTTTACCTCAAAAATTGCCAAATCTATATCTGATTTGCTAAAAGATATTCTATCAACATTATGAAGTTTGCCATCTTGTGTTCTTACTTGAATATTCTCGGAGATTCTTTGAAAGCATTTTATATCATTGTACTGACAATCAACAACGTGTCTATTTGTATAGACTGTTAATTCGTTATTTTTATTTCCTACAATAACGCCTGAACCAGTTCCGCCAGTTTCAAAATAAGAACCGTCAGCTCTCTTCCCCGAAACCTCATACTTAATCCAAACAATATTTTGCTTTATGTTATCTTGAACGTTAGTGTTTTGATTAATCCCTTGATTTTGTAGAGTTTCTGATTGTGAAGTATTTTGTTCTTCAGAAGGGGAAAACAAGCCCCACAAAAAAAGAATGAAAAATATTACTCCAAGAACAGTAAAAAAGTTTTTCCAGCCAGAATGTTTATGTTCATCTCCCATAAAATTATAATTATTATCATACTTATAAAAGTTACTAATTATTGCTAGATAGTTTAATCAAATCCAACCATCTATTTTCTCCCAATTCTAAATTTAGTCCTGCTCTTTCAGAAGGAACTTCATCAGTTGTTGAATGGTTTTCTATGAAATTATGCTGAATAACAATAGCGTCATTAAAATTGGAGCAGACACAATGCTTTCAATCCTCTAAAGTCTACGACTCTATCTTTAATTTTCATAAAGACAGTTTCAATCCTATAATTATGAATTCGTGTTGTTTGATAGTTTTGTATTTTATGCTCTACAGCTAAACCACCAATTTTGTTAGAATAGAAAAGTTTTCTAAATGCTTGTGGATAGAAAACTCCCGCATCTGTTTGAATATATTTTGATTTTCCTTTGTTTATTGCTTTTTTAAGAAATTCTTGAGCTTCAATAGGATTAGCAGATAAGCTATAATGGAATCCTGTAATTAATCTTGTATCCCAATCAAGACAGCACCAAAACCTATCTAGCTTTCCCTCTCTGTTAATCATTGTTTCATCAGCATAGAAGTTATGGCCAAGATTGTAACCTTGTTTTTCTATGAACTTGTGAACTTTTAGTGTATATTTTCTTACCCAATCTAAAACAGAAACATGACTAATTTTATGACTAAGATGTCTTTTTAGTTGGTTTCTCATCTTTCTACTTGATAAATTAGAAACATACATATCAATTGACATGGTAATAATCTCAGGTTTATTTCTCATTCTGTAAAATCCCTCATCGTTTGTAAAATATCTTTGACAATTTTTACAATAAAATTTCTGTATATTTCCTCTATTGTCAGTTTTTCTAGTTCCTTCTCGTCGGAAATTCTGACCTTTACAATGCTTACATTTAATCTCAATTTTCATAACAATATTAGGTACCTATTATTTATATATCTTTCGGTACCTAATTAACTACTTTATAGTTGGTACCTAAAAGTTTAAATATGAGTCAATTCTACTTTAGATTATGAAACTACAGAAACAACTTTCTAGAAAGGTTGGAGATGTGGAATATGCTAAGTGGGTTTTAGTTATACCTCCAAATATCGTGGAAGAACTAAAGTGGAAAGAAGGACAAGAATTAGAAGCTGAAATTAAAGAAAGTAAGCTGGTTGTTAAGAAACCTTAATTTTTTTGTTCAAAATTCCAGACGTTTACTTTACAGCTCAGCATCTAGGAATTTTTAAATAGCTTGAAAAGCACATTTATTATAATGGCATATATAAAAAAACTGGTTATGGCAGGATTCAAATCTTTTTCTCATAAAACAGAGATCATATTTGATAAGGGAGTTAATTTAATACTCGGGCCAAATGGATCCGGCAAAAGCAATATAGCAGATGCTTTATGCTTTGTACTTGGCAGATTATCAATAAAGTCTATAAGAGCTGCAAAAGCAAGAAATCTGCTTTTTATAGGTTCTAAATACTCTAAACCTTCAAGAGAAGCTTCAGTAGAGATTGTTTTTGATAATACAGATAGAGCTTTTTCTATTGATAAGAATGAAATTAATATAACTAGAATTGTACGTTTAAATGGACAGAGTATCTACAAAATCAATGGAGAAGCAAAGACTCGCATAGAAATTATTGAGATGCTTGCGCAGGCCGGAATAGATCCTCATGGTTTTAATTTGATTCTGCAAGGCCAAATTCAGAGTATTGTTCGAATGCATCCTGAAGAAAGAAGAAAAGTTGTTGAGGAAGTTGCAGGAATATCTATTTATGAAAACAGAAAAGAAAAATCCGTTCACGAGATGGAAAAAACAGAAGAAAAATTAAAAGAGATTTCGGCTATTTTAAGGGAGCGCAGTTCTTATTTAAAAAATCTAGATCGTGAAAGAGCCCAGGCTTTAAGGTTTAAAGAAATTGAGAATACTATTAAAAGATGCAAAGCTTCTATTTTAAGCAAAAAACTTGAAGAAAAAGAGAAAGAAATCTTTTCTGTAGACAATTCAATAAATGACAAAACAAAACAAAAACTATCTTTCCGCGATAAAAATGAGCAAGAACAACAAAAAATAGATAAAATCTCTGAAAAGATAAAAAATATCAATAAGAATATTCAGCAGTCTACTGGAATAGAGCAGGAAACTCTTTATACAAATATTGGAAGCTTGAAAGCTGAACTTGAAGGATTTAAAGTGAGAAAGGAGCATTATGATAATAGAAAAAATGAGATAGAAAGAAGAATAATCGAGATGAGGCGTTCAATTCCCCAATTGGAGAATGAAATTCAGGATCTGAAAAAAGAGTCTCCTTTAGTTGCGAGAAAATCCCAAGAATTAAGAAAGAAAAAAGACGAATTCTTAAAGATAGAGGAAGAGAGAAATAAACTTTTTAGCGCTAAGACAGAATTTTATTCATTTAAAGAAATGTTGAAGGAAAAAGAAAAGCAACTTTCAAAAGTAAATTTAGAATCTGAATCTTATCTTCGTGAGCTTGAAAAATCAGCAGGAAATCTGATACACAGAAATGAAGATGAATGCTCTAAATTTCTTAATGATATCAGAAAATTAGTTTCAGAAAAAGATAATGGGCTGGAAGTAATTAGAGAAAAGATAATAGAATATGAACGAGGGTTATCTTTTTCTGAATTAGAGATTAATAGAGCGGCACAGACTATTAAAAAAGTCAGGGAGATAGATACATGCCCCCTATGCCAGAGCAAAATAACAGAGCAGCATATTAAACATGTGTGTGCTGATGCAGAGAAAAAGATATTAGACTCTAGGACACAAAATGATAAGAGCATGCTAGAAATCTCTTCTTTAAGAGAGAGAAAAGAGAATCTGCTGAAAGATATAAAATCAAATAGAGAGAAGATGCATAATTTAGAAATTGAATTATTTAATCATCGCTCTCACAATGAGAGGAGCGAGCATTTGAAGAAAATAGTAGAAAGAGAGAATGATATAAAGAAAGAAGTAATCAAAATTGGTGAGAAAATAAAATTATTAGAATTTAAATTGATAGACTTGCCAAAAATACAAGAGCAATATGACAGAAAGCTTTTGGAAATAGAAGAAATATCCTCTAGAACGGAAGAAGATGTTGATACTACTCTTTTATATAAGGAAAGAGAGCTTGAAAATATAAGAAATGTAATAAAACGTAGCGGCAAGGATTATGAAGAAATTAATTTAGAATTTAATGTTATCCAAGAAACAATAGATAAAAAATTAATGCTTCTAAAAGAAAGAGAAAAACAGGAGAGAGATTTAAATGAAAGATTCAAAAAAATGTTTGAGGAAAGGGACTCTTTACAAAAAGAACTACAAGAGAAAACTTTTATTCAAACTGAACTGCAGCATCAAATACGACAGGTTGAAGATCAAATTAATTACTTAAGAATTGGAAAAGCTAAACTTGATGCTGAAAAAGAGTCTGTAGAGATGGAGTTGACAGAGTTTAAAGATTATGAAATATTACATGGAAGTCTTGTTCATTTAGAGGATAGGCTGAAAAAAGCTCATGACGAATTGCAATATATCGGGGCGATTAATATGAGGGCTTTAGAGGTCTATAACCAAGTTAAACAAGAATATGATGTAGTCCAGGAAAAAGTTTTGATTCTTGAAAAAGAAAAAAATGATATTCTGTCTATAATTTCAGAGATAGACCAAAAGAAAAAACGTTCATTCATGAAAACTTTTAAAATGATAAACGTTTTATTTGCAGAAAATTTCGCAAAACTCTATTCAAAAGGAACTGCGTTTTTAGAGTTAGAGAATCCAGAAGATATTTTTTCAGGAGGATTGCATATTGCAGTTAAATTAGGGAAAGGAAAATATTTTGATGTTACTTCTCTATCTGGCGGGGAGCAGACTTTAGTCGCTTTATCTCTCCTCTTTGCGATACAAGAATATAAACCTTATCATTTCTATATATTTGACGAAATTGATGCGGCTCTGGATAAAAGAAACTCTGAAAGACTTGCCGCTCTTTTGCAAAGATATATTAAAACAGGGCAGTATATAGTTATAACACATAATGATGCTTTAATCATGAATTCGAATGTTCTTTATGGGGTTAGCATGCATGAGGGTGTTTCTAAAATATTGAGTTTAAAGGTAAAATAAAAATATGACTTACGAAATGAAGACTCTTTTTAGAGAGAGAATGGGAAAACTTCTTCCAGATTCAGATGATTTTAATAAGTTTAGCGAGATTATTCATATTCATCCAAGGAATGTAATACGATGCAACACTCTAAAAGTTAATCCTGAAAAACTCGTACTTCGTTTAGTGAAAAGATGGAACATAATAAGGCCGTTTTTAGATTACCCTGAAATAATAATAGTTGAGTCAGATATCAAGCCTGGCGAGTTAGGCAATGCGCTTGAACATTTATTAGGATATTATTATATACAAGAAATATCAAGTATGCTTCCAGTCTTATTATTGGATCCTCGGCCTGGAGAGTTTATTTTAGATATGTGCGCTTCTCCAGGCAGCAAAACCACTCAAATTGCGGCCCGCATGGAAAATCAAGGCACTATAATCGCAAATGACCATAAGATTGACAGGATTAGAATTTTAGCGTCAAATTTAGAGAGATGCGGAGTCACGAATACAATAGTTACTAAACAAGATGCAGTTTCTCTAAGTTTAGATATTTCACAAATGGGATTCAAGTTCGATAAGATACTTTTGGACGCTCCTTGTTCCGGAGAAGGCACTCTCCGCAGTTCTCCAAAAACATTTCTTATTTGGAACCAAAATATGGTAAACTCTTTGTCAAAAATACAAAAGAGGCTTATATCGTCCGTTTTTAAATGTCTAAAAAAAGGAGGAACATTAGTTTATTCTACATGCACTCATTCTCCTGAGGAAAATGAAGAAGTTATAGATTTTGTATTGAAGAACTTTCCTGTGAAGCTGGATTCTATAAATCTTCCGTTAAAATGCAGAGAAGGTATAACATACTGGGATAATAAATATTTTGATAATGAAGTTAAGAAATGCTGTCGGATTTATCCTCAAGACAATGACAGTGAAGGTTTTTTTATGGCAAAAATGACATTAGAGGGCGAAGTGCAATGAATGAACAATCATCTAAATTAATCAAGGAGACTGCTAAAAAATGAATATAAATTTTATCACGTCGTCTGAAAAAAAAGATATAATATTTAACTTAGACAAGCAATTTGGAATTAAAGAACTGCCATATTTGTTGATAAAGACTGGCAAAGAAAAGATAAGAGCTTTTACAGGACATCTAAGCAAAGATGAAATAAGGAAACTGTCTCGAAAAATAAATATAGAAATTATTGGGATTTATCTAATTAGGAAAGAACATGACTTTAGGTTAAGCCTTGACGCAACAATGCTCCTTAAACCTAGAATAAAAAATAATATTCTGGCTATTAGTGATGAGCATTTGAAGGAATGGATGCGCGGCAATGATTTAATAATTAAAATGCAAAGGCAGACTTTAGTAATCAAGCATAATGATGACTTTATAGGATGCGGGCGCTCAACAGGGGAAAAGATTGCAAATTATATCCCTAAAGACAGAAGGCTAAGAAGCAAGATTTGAAAACAAGATTGAAAGGTTAGAAAGTAAAGCAGGATTTTTTTGGAAGAAAAAGTAAGCATTTAGCTCCCTTTAACTTTACAGCTCGAGGATTATGAACTCTAATAAATTATCTTTCTAATCTTCTTCTCATTGCTTTTAACAATGGCGGTTCTTTATCACTAACAAACTGAGAAATTCTTTTTCTTTTTGTATTTGGAACATAGGGGCTTTTTCCTGGATAAGAAAAGAAGGCTTTTAACATTCTTTCATCCTGCGTGAAACCTTCACTTTCAAGTTGTCTTCCGATGTCAAACGCCGCAAGATACCTCCTAGCACTATAGCCTGCTAAAGTAGGCATTTTTAGAAGATAATTAATTGTTTCCTCATCTGATAATCCGGTCATTCTTCCCAATCTTGTTTTTTGCCTTACAA
>CAZOCP010000008.1:0-2309 GCA_964578345.1 Candidatus Woesearchaeota archaeon | reverse complement strand
CTCTTTCATGGTCTAATCCTGCAAATGGAGGAAAACTAAGTATAGCTTTCTTAACTTTATCTTTATTATCAGCACCATACACTTCTACTCCTTGCCTTACAACTCTTTCATGGTCTAATCCTGCAAATGGAGGAAAACTAAGTATAGCTTTCTTAACATCATCAAAACTCCGGCCATAAACTCCTGAAATTTTATTAAATAGCTCTATTAATTCCTGACCAGTTTTCTTTCTATGATGAAACTCGTTGCTTTCAGCTAACCTTTGAGCTTCTTCTCTTTCAAATCCGATTGAAACCAATTCCTCTAGTAGCATCTTAAATCAAGAGAAATCATTGTTTTTAAAGCTATCTTTTAGATAGTAATTATTTAGTAGCAAAATTATTAGTGACTATTATTTTTCCATCGGCTGAAGATTTTATAGAACCTTAATTTGAGTGATATTTAAAACCGGTCATTGCTTTAAATTTTTCATACATCACTTCTACATTTTTTTCACATACGAAATCGTGCTGCCTGAATCCTCCTCCGAAAGTTTTAGGAATGTGCAAGAGTTCATGTATAATTACTTTATCCTGCTCTGTTTTATCCATTTTATCAAATCTCTCAAGAAATTCAATTGCGTAATATGCAGGCATATTCATTGCTTTTTGCATAAGTTTTCCTACAGTATGACAGCGGGCAATAGTTCTCTTTGTACTGCTTCCTCTACTGCGAAAACATCTGACTCTTTTAATATCTATATGAAATAAGTTAAGGAGATTTACAATTTCATTTGTTCTATCTTGTAAATCTGGAGCGTGTTCATATTGCATTGTGATTCACCTATTTGAGTTCCTTGACATAATAAAACAATCTATTTATATTATTTAAAGATGATGTGAAAAACTATTTAGTCAGTATCTCGAGTCCGTCGCCTTGTTTTAGCAAATAATCTTTTCCTACTGCTTGTTTTGTTCTAACATCTATGGCTTTTACAAACTTATCTCCTATGTCTGTATGTAAACGATATGCAAAATCTAAAGCAGTCGAGCCTGGAGGCATTAAATAGCAATCTGGCAAAATGTTGCCTTTGCTGTCGCTCAATTTTGCACCTGCAGGATATATGGCTATATATTTTAAAATATCAAATACTACGGTATTCAAAATCTTCTGTACTCCTGTACTGCCAAAATTATTTAATATCTCTTTTATTTCATTTATTGCTATCTTTTGTTTTTCATTTAGAATACTTTTTATATTAATATCTTTTTCACCAGGTATATAGTTTACTAAATCTGCTTTGTCGGCTTGCCTAAGGCTTAATTCCCCGTCGGCGAAGCAAGGTACAATTTGATAATCAAATTCTTTTTCTATTTTTTGAAGATTTTTTATGCTGTTTGGCCTGTCTATCTTATTTGCAGCAATCACCATTGGTTTGGTAATTTTTCTTAATTGTTGTGCAAAATTAAAAAGCTCTGCCTCTTTCCATACTGTAGGTTTATCAGATTGTAATTTTAGTTTAGCAAGAACATGTTTAACATCTGATTGAGTAACTTTCAGACCTGAAAACTGTTTTGCAACAGCCTCGTCAAACTTTTTTTTCTGCATTTCTATATTCCGTGCAAAAGTCTGCCAGACTTTCTTTAATATTCCTAAATACCATAAATCAAGCTCTTTTTCTACAATCAAAATATCTTTTCCAGGATAGTACTCGTTTGATGGCTTGCCCTCTCCATCAGTTTCCCCACTCATATCTATAACGTGGATAAAAGCGTCGGCTGACGCGAGATCATTCAAAAATTCATTTCCCAATCCTTTGCCTTCACTGGCTCCTTCAACAAGACCTGCTACATCAAGCAATTCAAACGGTACGAATCTCCATCCATTTTTTACATATCCTTCCCTTGGATTGCTTACCTTCCCAAAATCTGCAGCCAAATCTTTAATTTTAACATAAGCCATTCCTCTATTAGGTTTGATAGTCGCAAACGGATAATTTGCAATAAGGACATCAACTAAAGTTGCTGCTTTAAAAAATGTTGATTTTCCTGCATTTGGCCTTCCTATTATTCCGACTAGCATCTTTCTAATGAGCAAAAAGCTCTTTTAAATTTAATCCCGTGATAATCTTTCTGATAGTCCATTCTTTCCTGCTCGTATTGCCTCTGCCAGCTCTTTAAGGAAATTCTGCGGCTCTTTATTAAACGGAAGATAGCAAATAAAATTATCATTATTTCCTATAAAGCCAGGACTTTTGTGCAATAGCACTCTCTTTCCATTTTCTATATCGGCAAGCATCCTCTTTGCAAGTTCTAAATAAGCGTATAACC
>CAZOCP010000007.1:9770-26729 GCA_964578345.1 Candidatus Woesearchaeota archaeon | reverse complement strand
TATTTAAGCGTTATGGATTAATTCTATAATACTAAATCTCATTCGGAGATACTATAATCAATGTATGTACACATTTCACAACACCCGAAACTTTCTTAAACCATCAAATATCATGAAAATAATGGAAACCGAGATTATAAAACTCAAAAATGTAAGTAAATACTATAATATGGGTGAGAACATAGTCAAAGCTCTAAACTCAATAGATATTATTGTTGAAAAAGGAGACTTTGTTGCTATTATGGGCCCATCAGGATCAGGAAAGTCCACTTCCATGAATTTAGTCGGAAGTCTAGATTTACCGACTCATGGAAAAATTTATCTCAGTGGAGGAGATATTTCTCATCTTTCAGAGTCAGAGTTGGCGCAGATTCGCGGAAAAAAAATAGGATTCATTTTTCAAAGCTTTAATTTAGTACCGAATTTGACTGCAAAAGAAAACATCATGCTGCCTATGCTTTTTCAGAGAGTAGATTTAGAAGAAAGAGAAGAAAAGGCAGATAAACTTCTGCTTTTAGTAGGCTTGGAAAATCGCAAGGAGCATTATCCTAATCAGCTTTCTGGAGGACAGCAGCAGAGAGTAGCAATAGCTAGGGCCTTGGCAAACGATCCTGAAGTAATATTGGCTGATGAACCTACTGGAAATTTAGATACAAAAACAGGAGAGAATGTTCTTAAATTTTTGGAAGACTTAAATAAAAAAGGAACAACGATAATACTAGTGACTCACGATTCGCATTTAGCGCAAGAACATGCTAGAAAAATTTATTGGCTAAAAGATGGAAAAGTAGAGAAAATTACACGAAAAATTAATGGAGTCTGGAAAAGTATTATTAATAAGTTATAACTATAAAGTTACAGAATAGATAAGTTATAACTATAAAGTTACAAAATAGAAATGTTTTTAAACTCATTTGTCTGGCATATTTTATGAAGAAATTTTTATTAATTTTTTTCAGTGCGATAGTACTATCAAATTCTTTAGCTTCTGCTCTTATAATTAGCAATATAGAAGCAGACGTATTTTCACCAGGAGAAAATGGGGCTCTGACAATAACTATCACAAATGACGAAGATAGGGACCTAAGAGATATTTCATTTGCCTTAGATTTAACAAATGTTCCTTTCAGCTCTTTGGGAGGCTCAGAGGATAGCCTTGATAAAATTAAAGAGGATGATGATGAGAAATTTTCTTTTACTTTGCGCGCCGAACCAAATGCAAAGCCAGGAGATTATAAAATACCTTATATTTTAAGTGAGAATCAAAAAAATTTTGTTAAGCGGGGAACAATTGGAGTTGCTATAGATGCCCCCTCAGAACTAGAAGTGACCACTTCTCTGGAAAAGCCAGTTATAGGAGAAAAAGGAAAGATAAATGTTAAAATAATTAATAGGGGACAGAGCGATGCAAAGTATTCTGTTTTAGAAATATCTCCTAAAGGGTATACTTTGTTTTCTGAAGATAAATTATATATAGGAACTGTAAGCTCAGATGATTTTGAAACTGCTTCTTTCGATGTTCTGTTTAGAATAGCGCGCCCTGCTTTAACAGGAACTCTCTCATACAAAGATTTCAACAATAAAGAAAAACAGCTCCAAGTAAATATGCCTCTGATAGTTTATACAAAGGAGAAAGCTCTTGAATTAGGAATTCTTGAGAAAAACAATACTATCTTATATACAACTCTCATAGCTATACTAATAGTCATCTGGTTAATCTGGAGAGCAATAAAGAAAAGAAGAAGGCTAAAAAAGAGCATGATAAATCAAGGAGGCTGATTTATGCTAAGAGAGGCTTTTTTCCTTGCCTTGAAAACTCTTAAGCATAGAGGCATTCGCTCTTTGCTTACTATGCTGGGGATTTTTATAGGAATTGCAGCAGTTATTTCTTTAATTTCTTTAGGCCAAGGTCTTCAAGAAGCAATTATCGGCCAATTTTCTACTCTTTCCGCAGATCGTTTGTTAATTCAAAATGCAGGATCAGGTTTTGGGCCTCCAGGAAGTACAGCAATCAAGAAATTAACAGAGCATGATTTGGATTTAGTAGAAAGAATTCCAGGAGTTTCACAGACTATTACCCGTATAATTCGTATTGCTAAAGTAGAATATAATGGAATTGTTATTTTTAATTTTATAGGAAGTCTTCCAGAAGAAAAAGACAAAATTGACTTTGTTTATCAGACTTTCTCTCTTAAACCCTCTCAAGGAGATCTATTGGGAAAAGATGATAGAGACAAGGTTTTACTCGGAAGCGATTTTTCAAAAGAAAACCGATTTGGCAAATCAATCAGAGCAGGATCAATCTTGGAAATTCAAGGCAGATCTTTTGAAGTTGCAGGCATTCTGAAAGAAGCCGGATCATTTCAGTTCAATAGCGCTATTTTTATGTCTGAAAAAGATTTGAAAGAAATTATGCAAATTCAGGATGAAATTGACGCAATAGTTGTTCAAGTAGCTGATCAGGACAGAACAGAAGAAGTTGCAGAGTCAATTCAGAGAAAATTAAGAAAAGACCGGGGCCTTAAAGAAGGAGAGGAAGACTTCTCGGTTCAAACTCCTCTACAATTTTTGGGAACAATCAAAACAATTTTAAATATTGTTAATTTAGTTGTTGCAGGCATTGCAGCTATTTCTCTGCTCGTTGGAGGTTTAGGAATTACAAACACAATGTATACTTCTGTTCTTGAAAGAACAAAGGAAATTGGAACAATGAAAGCAGTAGGCGCCCAGAATAAAGATATTCTCTTAATTTTTTTGATTGAGTCAGGATTGCTTGGATTGGTAGGAGGAGTTATAGGCACTTTCTTAGGTTTAGGCATGGCCTTTAGCACTGCAGAAATAGCTAATTCATATTTTGGAGAGACAATTCTAAAAGTAAAATTTTCTTATTATCTTATTCTAGGAGCTTTAGGATTTTCTTGTACAGTTGGCATTGCTTCGGGAATATTGCCTGCGTTCCGCGCCTCTCGATTAACGCCTGTGGAGGCTTTACGTTCATGATTTCAGACTATACTTTGCTTGCTTGGCGGAATGTTAAGAAGCGGAAAGTGCGCGCTTGGCTCACCATGATTGGAATTATTATATCAATTGCTACTATTTTTATCCTAATAAGTGTCTCTTTAGGTTTACGTGCAGCAGTTACAGAACAATTCAGAGCACTGGGAACTGACAAATTTTTTATTCAGCCTAAGGGCCAATTAGCAGGCCCAGGTACTTCGACAGCATCATTTTTGACAGACAGTGATATTGAGATTATTGAAAAAGTCTCGGGGATAAAAGACCTTTCATACTTTACAGTTCAGCCTGTAAAAATAGAATTTGCAGATCAGGTCAGATTTTTTTCAGCGATAGGTATTCCTAAAGATCATGCAAGAGTGTTTGAAGAATTAGGATCTTACAAACCAGATGAAGGAAGACTGATAAAATACGAAAATTCAGGAGAAATAATGGTTGGAAGCGATTACAAATATAATGATTTATATAGAAAGCCTGTGCATGTTGGAGATACTCTTTTACTAAATGAAAATCCATTTAAAGTTAAAGGAATATTAAAACCAATCGGAAATCCTGGAGATGATAGATTAGTTTACATGAGTTTGGAAAATTTTCGTATTCTCTTTCCACAGAAAAAAGATATTGACCAAGTTATGGTGCAAGTTGCAGATTCTGAACAATTAGAATTAATAGCAGACAGAGTTGATAGAAGACTTCAGCAAAGTAGAGATGTTAATGAAAAAACTAAAGACTTTACTATTCTCCTTCCGCAAGAGATTTTAGGAAGCTTTGGTGCTATTTTGAATATTCTTACTTCATTTTTAATCGGAGTGGCAGCCATCTCTCTTTTAGTTGGAGGAATTGGTATAGCAAACACAATGTACACTTCCGTTCTCGAAAGAACAAAGGAAATTGGAACAATGAAAGCAGTAGGAGCTCAGAATAAAGATATTCTCTTAATTTTTTTGATTGAATCAGGCATGCTTGGATTAACAGGAGGTCTAATTGGTGTATTTATCGGAATAGGAGTATCAGAATCTATTGAGTATATTGCAATAAACCAACTTGGCACAACACTGTTGCAAACATCAACACCTACTTCTCTAATTTTAGGGTGCTTAGCTTTTGCATCTTTAGTCGGGGCTATGTCAGGTATTTGGCCTGCATGGAAAGCAAGCAGATTAAACACGGTCGATGCCTTAAGATATGAATAAATTTAAATTACCTATTCAAATATGGCAAGAGCCTCTTCCATTTTTCTGAAAGTACTTTTGGTGGTATCCTTCTGCAGAATAAAATTTTTTTGCAGGTGCAATTTCAGTAACAATTTTCTTATCACCTAACTTTTCTTGCCTTACTACTTTGGAAGCAAGAGCTTTTTTTCTTTGTGCTTCTGAATGATAAAATATTACTGAGCGATATTGTGAACCAAAATCAGGACCTTGCCGATTTAGAGTTGTAGGATCATGGCTTTTCCAGAATATCTCTAAAATACCCTCATAAGATACTTTAGAAGTATCAAATATAATTTCAACTACCTCTGCATGACCTGTTTTATCCGAGCAGACTTGTTCATAAGACGGATTATCATAATTTTTACTTCCTCCAGTATATCCTGCTCTTGTTTGTAAAACTCCAGGCACTTCATCAAATAAATATTGTATTCCCCAAAAGCAGCCAGCCGCAATAGTCGCCTTTTCAGTCTCTTGCTTATTTTTTTTCATATATATAATAAAAGAGAACAGTTCTTAATACTTTCTACGAAAATATAAATATCTCACAGAACCAGATATTAAAAATCAAGTTTTTGTGTGTCATGTCAAAATATTTAATTGATTCTATAGTGGTGGACTAAAATAACCTACCGCGAATTCTAAAACAGAAAACAAAAGCTTAGAAATTATACTCGGAAAGGGCTTTTCGAACACAGATAAATACTCGAGGATTTTAGTAATCAGCTCGAGCCAGAGGCACGGTTAATCTCGCATAAGAGATAAATTCCTCATTTCATCCTGAAATGCTTTTTTCGTAAAAGACGGAATTTAATCTTAGTTTTAACTCATTTATGATTTAATTAGGTTAAAACCACCCTTATTATGAACGATTAAACGTAAGGATTAGTTTTTCTTAGTAATTTGATATTTCATTTCGGTTAAACATTTTACAAAACACTGACGCTATTCAGCGTCTAATCATGCTTAACCAAAATTGTCGGAGCGAATATGTTTAAAATCTGTTGCCCCCGACCACCCGCCCTTGATACGAGAGTTGCCCGCGTCCCTTTGGGACAGATAGTCTGCTTACGCAGATTATTTCAATAACAAAACATGCGACCCAGCGTTACTTTGTTTGAAACTTGAAGGTTGCCAAATCGGTATGTCAAGTTCTAACTCAAGACCAGATTTCTTAGTGTGTTGTTTAAAGCGCTGAAAATCTACTTTATGCTCTTCTATTTCAGAGAGTTCTAATTCTCTGACTTCTTTGATAGCTTTCAATGACTCTTTTGTTGCATTTCCTATTCTAAAATATTCGTCCAAAAGTGAATAGTAGGTTTTAATTGCCTTTACTCTATCTTTTTGAAAAGTATATCTTGGGAGAAAATTCTCGCATATAATAACTTTTCCAGAAGTTAATAGATGTCTTTTTATATTTCTTAAAAATGCTATTTTTGATTTATCTTCTATATGATGATACGCCGAGCTTGCTGTAACAAAATCAAACTTTTTTTTAAGGTCAATAGAACATGCATCGGTTTCTATAAACTGCCATCCATAATGATTAAAGCGCTTATTTCCTGTTTCAACGAATAAAGGATTAATGTCTATTCCGATTACCTTTATTTTATCTGATACTAAACTAAGATAATTTGGAAAATTTCCAGGTCCTGAACACATATCTAAAACGGAGACCATAGGCAGTGCTCTTCTTGCCTCTAGTCCAATATTTTGATGCAATCCTCCATATTGGGTATTAAGTCCTCTTTTTACAAGTTCTTTTAGAAGTAGTCCTGCACTTACTCCCCACATTGTTACTTCATTATTCATTCCATCCGGCCCATTTAGATAAGCTTCAACTGATGTATATAGTTTAGATTGCTCTGTTTTCATTTTTTTCCTCCTATCCTCAATGGTGATGAAAGAACATAACGTATTTTATCAGTTAATTTGCCTCTTTCTGTAATGAGTTCTAGCTCTCCATTTTCTCTTATCATTATCTCAGGACATGGAGTTTTGTTGAGAAACTCCATATGTTGAGTCGCACAGTATCCCCCGGTGTCTTCTAGAACTATATAATCTCCCTCTCTTAATTTGCTCGGAAAATAAATAATGCCGGGGAAAAGACGATCGCTTGAAAGGGTAGTATTTCCACTAAGAAAGCCAGGATTTTCAGCTGTTGCTTCTTCTAAAATATGTGTAAACTTTTTATCATAAAATTGAAGTTTATGCTGTCGAGCATGTATAGTCGCAGAAGGCATATGGATATATGAGCCATCGGTAAATAGTTCATATGCAGATTTTCCTACTATTTTCTCGATGCCTGTTACTTGTGTAATGAAGAAACCAGTATCAGCAAGTACATCTCTTCCTGGCTCAATACTAAGTGTCAGATCTTTTGGAATGCTAAATTGATATATCCTTTTGTGTAATTCATTGAAATAAGCTTTCCAGTCAAAATGGTTTTTTGAATCATTATAATCGAATTTAAATCCTCCGCCAAGATTAATCTCTTGTAGTTCTGGGAAATGTTTTAAGCATCCCAACGCCCTTATTTGATATCTGAAATGAATATCAAGATCGCTGCCAGTTCCAGCGTACATTTGTATTCCAAAGAGGGAATTGCCATATTTTTTGAGAAGAGATTTTACTTCATCAAATTGTTCTGGCTTTATTCCTTGACGTTGATTTGATTCTGGAGATAGATCGATACGAATAGATGGTATAGGCACTTTATGTTTTAAGGCTTCTTCTAAATTAGATAAAGTAACATAATTAACGTGAATTCCTTCCTGAATGAAATATTCAACATCTTTCTTAGATAAGTGGGTAGGAGATACGACTTTTCCTATAGAAGATATCCCATGTTCCTTTAAATGCTCATTTTCTTCTGGACTTTGCAGCGTTAAGCCAACTCCTTCCCTTTGTAAAATTGCTGCAATATGAGGATTTGAATTTGCAAAGTAAGATACATATATATTTACTTTATTCTCAATACCAGAGGAAGATACAGCATCTCTTATTCTATGAATATTATCTAATAAAGTATCCTCTGCATAAGCAAACACAGGTGTACCTACATGTTCAATCATTTTCTTTATCTGTTCTGATTGTAATTTCTTTACCATAGGGTGGCATCATATTACCATTATATAATATTTTTTAGTATATATTTTTCATTATAAGCATAAAGTTTAAATATAATACCTTTTTATACAATAAATGAAACTATACCTAAAAGATCGAAAGTTACTCTATTGGTTAGATCAAAATAGCAGGGCAACTAACAAAGAACTTGGAAGAAAAGTAAGTCTTTCAGAACAAGCAATAGGATATAAACTAAAGCGTTTAGAAGAGGAAGGCGTAATTAAAAAGTATGTGACTTTTGTTAATACTCTAGCACTTGGATATATGCATTATAAAGTTCTTCTAAGACTACATAATACAGATGTTAAAAAAGAAAAGGAGATAATATCTTTTTTAGTAAGTAATAAAAATATTAGATGGGTGGTTTCTTGTAGTGGGAAATGGGATGTTAATTTCTCAATTTTAGCCAGAAATCCAGAGAACTTTACTACAATTTATAGGGAATTAGAAAGAAAGATTGGGGATTATATTAGTGAAAAAAGCGTTTCAATTCTTATTAAGTCTCCTGGTTTAACTAAGGGCTATTTATTGGGGCAACATGGAACAAAAGTCAGATTATATGGGGAGAAAAAACTGGAAAAAGAGCCAGATATAATAGATAAAAAGATATTGAAGGCTATATCTCAAAACTCACGCAAAAACATTATTGATATAGCAGAAGAAATTAATTCAACTATTGATGTAGTCAGGTATAGACTAAGAAAGCTGGAAGAATTAGGAGTAATAAGCGGATATACTTTACAACTTGGATTTGATAATATTGATATTCAGAGATATAGTGTTTTCTTTAGCTTGCATAAGATGTCTGATGATGTAGAAAAGAAAATGTTTGAGTTTGCACAAAAACAAAATAATATTGTCTTCATGCTTACTATGATAGGGACTTATGATTTTTCTTTAGAGTTTGAAGTGTCTTCTTATAGAGTTCTTGAGAGTATTGTTAAGAAGTTTAGAGAAGAATTTGCAAGTAATATTGATGATTTTGAAATTATATTAAATACTGAAGAACACAAATATGACTTCTATCCATTTTAAAACTGTCTTCTTTTTTTAGGAAAAAAGAAGCAAAAAAGCGGGCGGGCAGAAAAACCAAAGCGAAAGGGTTAAAAACTTGGCTTCTTTACAGTAAATATGGAAGAAATGGTAAAGATACCCAAAGATGAATATGAGAAATTGAAAATGCAAGCGAATATAGACTTAGATTTATTAAGACAGCTCGTTAATAGCTTAAAAGACATAAAAGAAGGTAGAGTAATAAGAGTAAGATAGTTAATCTTCTTTGCTTTCTCTTAAATTGTCTTCTCTGACTAATTTTTCTATTTCTAACCTGAAAAATTCTAGGAAAAGTTTAATTGTATTAATAGTTTTTTGCTGTTCTTTCTTACCGCTTATGGCAACTATGAAGATAGCTCCTAAATCTTCATAGACTAAGTAATAAATCCTATAATTTTCAAATCTTGATTCCCTGAACCATTCTGTTCCAAGCGGATTTCCATATTTTGGGTTAAACTCCAAATTGTCTTCAATCTTATCAACCCTATCTTGAATATTTTTGTCATATTTTATAATTTCTTTCTGAAAACTAACAGAACGAAACACCTTGTACTTTTTCATGGTAATTTTAAGTGCATTTAACTTAAAAATGTTCTTAAAAAAAACGGGCGGGCAACTCTCAAATACGGACAGAAACCCACCTTCCCCCGCCCAAAATTGTAGCCCTCCATAAATCTGATAACAAACAGCAATTACACCCAACCTCAAATTTTTAGCCAAGTTTACTAACCCTTGGAACTTAGTGTTCAGCAAGGGGTCACTTTGTGACTCGCCTAATCTCTGCTAAAAGGTAAATCTCTCAATTATTCCATAATTGTTCTCTTCGTTCGAAGCGAGATTTAGCCTAACTTTCAAAATATTAATAAAACAATAGTTTGAAAGTTCTTTTAGCCTGAACGATTAACAGAAATTCAAGTTCGCCGCTTAATACTAACAAAACAATAGACGGTGCTCTGCCCCCCCCAATTTCAGACATGGAGTTTTTCTTTCCCCTCTCCCTGTCCTTTTGGTGTCGCATTCGAAGCCTTAGTTATCGTCGCTTCGCTCCTCCAAATGATTTCTCGCTCCGCTTAACCGCAGAGTGCGAACAAAGTATCGTAAAATCACTTGCTTTATAAATGTTTCGTTCATTTACTATTTAATAATTAATACTAAAATGTTGTTATATATTTTGTAGTGTCAGACCGAAGAATGCTAAGAGAGCATGAAGCTGAATACTCTTATAGAGATAGTTTAGGAGATTTATTGAAATTAAAGCCAAGCAATAAATTATGATAAACAGCAAGCACTAAAAAAAATTTACAGAGATTGTTTTTATCCATAAAAAGATAATATCAAAACGCTTTATAAACACATATTTCCAAATAGTAAAACTTATATACTCTTTATTAATATACATATTAAAGATAATAGGAATAATAATATGAACATTCATAATAATAAGATATTATCATACATAAAATCTAGTAAAGTTGTAACAAGTTCCGAAATAGCAAAATTTTTGAATATTTCTTGGAATACAGCAGAGAGTTATCTTAAAGATTTAGTTATAGAAGGAAAAATCCAGCGCATAAAAAAAGAAGGGGTTAATTTATGGATAAAAAAATAAGATATATCGGAAAAATTGGGCAAGTAGTTTTATGGGCGATTGTTGCAGTCGCAATGCTGTCAATTTTGATTCTGCTATTCGCTGTACAAAAGAAGCATATTCCTTCTCCGGCAGACGAATTTGACCCGCAGGCTTATATTCAAAAATGCGCCAAAGATGCAGGCAGAGAAGCTGCAGATATAATGCTGCCTCAAGGAGGATTTATCAGCCCAAAAAACTTCAAGATGTATCAAAATATTGAAGTAGAATATTTATGCCAAAACATCGGCTATTTCAAATCATGCATCAATCAGCATCCTCTATTGATAGAGGAAATGAAGATGGAGATTTTAAATTATACAAGGCCGGTTATAATAAATTGTTTAAATACCTTAAAAATTGAACTGGATAATAGAAAATACAATTCAACAATGCATAATCCAAAAATAAATATCTCTTTGGCTCCAAAAAAAATATTTATTATCATAGAAACAGGCATGACTCTAGAAAAAAATAGTATCGTGCGGAAATTCAATTATATCGAAGCACAGATAGATTATCCTATTTATGATTTAGCTATAGTTGCCAACGATATTGCAAGCCAGGAGGCAAATTACTGCTATTTCGAATATATAGGATATTCTCTGCTCTATCCTGAATTTGACATCAGAAAATTCACTCTTTCAGATTCGACAAGAATTTATACAATAAAGCACAAATCTTCAAATAAAGTAATGAATGTCGCAATAAGAGGCTGCGCCATTCCTCCAGGAATATAATAAAATGCAAAAAAATATATTAAAAGTGTATTTGCAAATAATTTTGCTGGCAACATCGACATTTGCTTTCTCATATCTTGTAGACCAGACAAATCCTAAAAACCAAATATATGATTTATCTAGCCAAAGACAAACTGAGGTAAATATTAATGTCCTGGACTATAATTCAGGCAGCCCACTCGAAAAAAACCTGCTTAAATTAATTATAAATTTATTATTCTCAGACAAGAACTTTGTTTCGGCATTAGACTATTCAGATATTCGGGGAGGAATAGCTACATGCATCAATTCTGAAACAGGAAAGAACTGCCAGGAATACATCTCGAGCGAATGCAGCGCCCAGTGCGACGGCACATGCATTCCTTCTTCGAGAAATCAAGTTTCTGAATGCAAACTTGGAACATGTTATGATAAACAAGAAGGCTTATGCTCAACAAATTCTCCAAAAGGATTGTGTGAATTAAACAGCGGCAGATGGTTCGCGGATCAATATGGAAATGTTCCGGAATGCAAAAGAGGATGTTGTTTTATAAATGAGCAGCCATTTTTCACAACAGAGCAGGCATGCAGAGCAAAATCTTCTCAATTAGGCATAAAAAAGAATTTTAAGCCTGAGTTAGATACAGAAATAGCTTGTATTTTGCAAGCTCAGACACAGGAAGAAGGAGCCTGTATTCTTCCTTCATCAGAGCAAGATTCACAAGATACATGCAAATTTACAACGCGCTCTTCATGTCTTCAATTACAAGGCAGATTTTTCAGTTCTTTTTTATGCTCAAATCCAGAATTAAAAACTTCATGCAAAAAGCAGGCTGGAACAGGGTGTGTTGAAGGCAAAGATGGAGTCTACTGGTTTGACAGCTGTGGAAATCGCGAGAACATATACGAAGCAAATAAAGCAAAAAGCTGGAACAACGGCAGAATCCTTGCTTTAAGCGAAAGCTGCACCCTAAAATCAGGAAATAACCTATTATCAAATCAAAAAACTTGCGGAAACTGCAATTATTTAATTGGAACTGTATGTGGAGTTAAAACCTCTAATGAAAAATTATCTGACAACTCTCAAGAATTTGTGTGCCGTGATTTATCTTGTATAGATAAAGATGGAAAAAGAAGAAGCAATGGAGAATCATGGTGTGCATATCAGGGCGCAATGGGCGTGCATGAAGGCCGCTCAGTAGATACTCCGGGAAGCAGACACTATCGAGAAAGTTGTTTAAATGGAGAAATACGCATTGACCCATGTGCAGATTATAGGAATGAAATCTGCGTCCAAACAGATTCTTCTTCAACACAAGGCGGAATTTTTTCAACAGCCGCCTGCAGGACAAACTTAGCATATACTTGCTACGATTATAACAAAGAAGGGAAAAAAGATCAATGTGAGAAAAATCCAGATTGTTTCATAAAAAAAGTCTCGATATCCAGTAATTTTCAGTTCAGCGTATGTTCTCCAAAATACAAACCAGGATTCAATCTGGAAGAAAGAGGTGATGGCGCTGAAGCAATATGCAAAATAGGAACTCAAACTTGCAGCTATATCAAATTCAAAAAATTATTCGGAAAAAAAGAGATAAATAAAGAATGCATATCAGACACTTTTACACAGCAGATGAATGACTTCTGTATGAGTCTAGGAGACTGCGGTGCACAGGCAAATTATCAGGGCACTTTTACTGATGATGGATACTCAGTATCTAATGCCCCTTCTCTTGGAGAAAATTATATTTCAAGTATTAAAAAATACGCAGATGAGATTATCTTTAAAAATCAAAAGCCGGCAGAGCCAGGAGAGAAATACTTTGGTGAATTAGGCATTCCAGGCTTCCTCGGTCAAGCTAATCTTAAAAAATCGAGCGCCTTTAAAGACGCGCAATTGGCAAATATGGCTTTAGGATTAGGGGGGCTAGCACTTTTTGGAGCTGCTAAGTTAGGCTTATCACTCGGAACTGCTCCTCTTTTTACTGCCAAGAGCTCGATAGTACCAGCAACTACTGCCTTTGCCGGCGCCTTTGCCGGCGCCGCAGTAGGGTTAGCAGTAACATCATTATTGCTTGATTTTACAGGAGTAGGCCGTGGATTGCCTCCTGCTCTTTCATATGCCTTAATGGCTACAGGAGCAATAGCTGGAGCAATTATAGGATATAATGCTGCTGTCGGTGGTACCGTGGGTTTCTCACATGGAATACTCGGTGCAGCCGCAGCAGCTTCTGTTATAGCTATAGCAGTTATTATAGTTGTCATAATCATCTTCTCTTTCCTCGGCATCGGAAAGAAAAAAGAAATAACAGTAACATTCACATGCAAACCATGGCAGCCGCAATTAGGTGGAAAAGAATGCGGCAAGTGCGGGCAGGATGGATTTCCATGTTCTAAATATGCATGTGAATCTTTAGGGCAAACCTGCCAATTCATAAATGAGGAAGAAAAAGGCATTGGAGAATGTGTAGACATAAATCCAAACGACGTTAAGCCCCCAACAATTAAAGCATCTAAGGAGTTTCTTCCAGAAGATTATCGCGGAGAAGAATCTGAAAGGGGAATTATAATAAAATCTTCAGAATCGGACGGCTGCATAAAAGAAACATACCAAGCAATACCCTTCGGTTTGTTCCTGGACGAGCCAGGCCAATGCAGAATGAGTACAAAGCACACTTCCTCATTCGATGAAATGGAGGATTTAGGAGGAAGAAGCAGATTTTTAAAAAATCACTCTCTTCCTTTGATGATTCCAAGTTTAGAAAGTTTAGGATTTGAAAACTTTGATTCAAAAGCAAAAACAGACTACAATCTTTTTATACGTTGCCAGGATAAATCAGGAAATAAAAATGAGCAGGAATATGCAATTCAATTCTGTATAAAACAAGGCCCGGACACAACTCCTCCGGTAGTAGTAGACAGAAGACCATATCTCGAGACAATTAGTTTTACAGCAGCGTATCTTAATGCTTCGGTATATACAAATGAGCCGGCCGATTGTAAATGGGATGCACAAGACAAAGAATACAATAATATGCGCAACCAAATGTCTTGCAGCAATGAAATAGAAAATTTGACTCTCTTCGGCTGGGAATGCCAAACAACATTTCCAGTTTTAAATAATGAAAGCACTTATTATATAAAATGTCTTGATCAGCCCTGGCTGCCGGATGAAAATATTTCACAAAGAAATTCAAATACACAAAGCTACCAATTTAAAATAAAAAAATCTTCATCTCAGCTCAACATTGAAATAATTCCAGATAATCAGACATTTACATTCGGTTTAGAGCCAGCATCAATTGAAGTGATTGTCAAAACCTCTGGAGGTTTAGATGGAACAGCAAGATGTACTTACCAATGGGGCAACAGTTCAAAAATTGATTTCTACGAAGGCACTTGGACATCAACACACAGACAAGTATTTCAAACTATTTTCTCAGGTGATTACTTCCTTCCAATTCAGTGTGAAGATTTGGCAGGCAACATAGCAGAAAAAACAGCTTTCTTTAGAGTAAATATAGACAGTGATTATCCAGAAATAGCTAGAGCATATGAAGACCGCGGCTCGCTAATCTTAGTCACCAATGAACACTCATCTTGCTCAATATCAATCAACAAAAAAGAAGAATGTTCATTTGATTTCGCAAATGGAACTCTTATGAATGGAGATGAATTTATTCACACAATTTCTTTCACATCGGGCTATCCGCATTTCATAAAATGCAAAGACTCTTTCGGCCATGTTCCGGGCAGTTGCACAATAATAGTCAAAAAGGGAGGGATATAAATATGAACACAACAATTATAAATAAACATCTCTTTCATTTCACATGAATAACAAAAGAGGCCAAGTTACTTTATTTATAATAATCGCAGTAGTCATTCTAGCAATAATTTTATTGCTTTTGCTTTTTCCAAGAGCAAATCCTTTTAAGTCTACAGAGGCATTTTCACCAAACGCTTTTCTTAAGTCCTGCATAGAACAAGAGATAAGACCTTCTTTAGATCTAATAACTAAACAAGGAGGCAGCGCGCAGCCGCAAGGCTTTGTTCAATACCAAGGAGAAAAAATAAGTTATCTTTGTTATACATCAGAAAATTATAAGACTTGTGTTGTGCAGGAGCCATTCATCAAAGAAAAAGTTGAGAATGAGCTTTCTTCTCTTCTAAAAGCAAAAGCAAACACCTGCGTATCTTCTCTAGTTAATGAATATAAAGATAGAGGATATAGCGTTGCAGCAACATCAACTCGCCTTAGCGCCCAATTTTCACCGCACAAATTATTTATTTTAATAAACTCGCCAATGACAGTCACTAAAGAGACATCGCAGACATTTACAGATTTCTCTTTAGATTATAACAGCGAGCTTTATAATTTATTACTTACATCAACAAGTATAGTGGACTTCGAATCAACTTATGGAGATTCAGAGACAACTCTGTATCTTCAATATTATCCAAATTTGAAAATTGAAAAAATAAAGCTCAGTGATGGCAGTAAAATCTATAAGCTCACAAATGTAGTTACAAAAGAACAGTTCACATTTGCCTCGCGCAGTCTTTCATGGCCGCCCGGCTATGGACTTACCTAAAATGCAGATAGAAAAAAAAGAAAGTCTGGTAAAAGAAAGCACTCTTATAATCGCATGTATCGCCTCAATTTTTCTAGGGTTAATGATGGTTCATCCTGTATCGGCGCTAAACGCAACAGTCTGCTGCGAAAAAACAACTTCAAATTTATATTGCCAGAATGTCCCATCAAATGAATGTGCTGCAGGAGCAAAGCAGGCTCCAACTGCCTGCGAATCTACTTCGTTCTGTAGATTAGGAACATGCTTCAATCAAGGCCAGGGCATCTGTGCTGATAATACTCCTCAGCTAATATGCAATAATGCCAATGGAACATGGTCTGGAGAATCTCCTCCTCAATGCTCTCTTGGCTGCTGTGTCCTTGGAGATCAGGCAGCATTCGTAACACTAACAAGATGTAAATACTTATCTGCAACATTAGGTCTGCAAACTAATTATAATAAATTAATACAAGATGAAGTTGCTTGTGTTCTATCAGTTCAAAATCAGGACAAAGGAGCATGCGTGTATGAATTTGAATTTCAGAAGACATGCAAGTTTACAACACGCGACCAGTGCGCCTCTAATATCAATGGTACAGGTATTCAAGGAGTGTTCTTTAAAGAAAAGCTTTGCTCTGCGCCAGAGTTAGGCACTACTTGCGGCAAAACTTCTAAGACAGCATGTATTCCAGGCAAAGATGAAGTGTACTTTGTAGACAGCTGCGGCAATCCTGCTAATATTTATGATGCATCAAAGATAAATGATGAAGAATATTGGACAAACTTGAAAGACAAATCATCTTCCTGCGGCCCTTCTTCGTCAAATTCCAATTCAAAAAACTGCGGAAACTGCAATTATTTGCAGGGGAGCTATTGTCGGATAGTCAGCAGCTCATCACAGACAAATCCATTATATGGAAATAATATATGCGCAGATTTAAATTGCTATAAAACACAAAATAAAAAATCATACAAGCATGGAGAATCCTGGTGCGTTAACAATGATAAAGGGACTATAGGAAAGGGAGAGAATTCTGTAGGAAGTAGATTCTTCAAACATATTTGCATTAATGGGGAGGAAGTCCTTGAGCAATGCGCAGATTTTAGGCAGGAAGAGTGTATTGAAGACAAAATTCAGACTTCTGGAGATGGTTTTTCTCAGGCAGCCTGCCGAGTAAACAGATGGCAGGATTGTACAGCTCAAAAAGAAAAGCAAGATTGTGAAAATACAGATAGAAGAGACTGCCTTTGGAAAGCTGAGCAGAGTCTTTGTGTCCCAAAGAATTCTCCAGGTCTTAAATTCTGGGAAGGAGAGGAAACAATAAATATATGCGCGCAGGCAAATTCTGCTTGTACAGTTACTTTCGAAAAAGGCCTATTTGGCGGAGAAAAGTGCAAGAATGGTTGTGAATGCCTTACAGATAAATGGCAGAAACAGCGCACGGATATTTGTATGAGCCTAGGAGACTGCGGTCCAAAAATAAATTGGATTGGCGATCAAAGCTACAAACCAGGCTTCAAAAAAACAATTGAGAAAACCTAATATTTTAGGCTGAAAAAAATTATAAGATGACCCTTAAATAATATGGAGAAGATCATCAAAAAAACCCTCTAGGTTTTTAACTCCACAC
>CAZOCP010000007.1:0-9670 GCA_964578345.1 Candidatus Woesearchaeota archaeon | reverse complement strand
ATTTCTGTGGAAAATCTACAGCACTGTAACTCCAATCTAAAGATTGGAGATTTTCAGCGAGTATTAATAAACTTTATATAAAGCAATGTTCTAAAAAAAGAGAAATGAATAAAGAATGTTTTATTGACATCCACTGTCATCTTGATTTATGCAATAATATAAAGAGATGCGTCTCCAGAGCTGCAGCTAATGATGTAGGTATTATAATTACACAAGGCGTAAATTTTGAGAATAATAAAGAGGTCTTAAAACTGGCAAGAGAGAATAGGGCTGTAAAAGCGGCCTTGGGATTGTACCCCATTGATGCCTTGAATTTATCAGATAAAGAAATAATGTCTGTTATCAAATTTGTCAGAGAAAATAAAGAAAATATAAGTGCAGTTGGCGAGGTTGGGATGGACTTCAAGGAAGATTCGGGAGATAAAAATAAGCAGAGAGAAGTGTTTGAGAAAATCATATTACTTGCTAAAGAAATTGACAAGCCATTAATTGTTCATTCAAGGAAGGCTGAAAAAGAGTGTATAGCGCTTCTTGAAGAGGCGGGGGCTAAAAAAGTTATAATGCACTGCTTCTCGGGCAAGTTATCTCTGGCAAAGAGAATTGTTTCTAACAATTGGTTTATCAGCATACCTGCGTCTATTTTCTACAATCAAGGCTTTCAGCATATTGTAAAAGAAACTCCTGCAGAGAATTTATTCTGTGAAACTGATTCTCCATATTTACATCCAATGAAAGAAAGAAATAATGAACCAGCAAATGTTGTTATTGGTTATAAAAAAATAGCTGAGATCAAAAATTTGAGTATTAATGAGCTGAAAAAGAAGATATTTTCTAATTATAAAATATTATTCTAGTCTTTATCTTCTGTGCTGTTTTTTTATGCTTCCAATTGTTGATTTAATCTTCATATTTGCTCTTCTTTGGGCTGCTCTCTCGAAATAAATTAAAACTGCGAGGGCTCCAACTGCGCCTATGAAAATAAAGGCTGGTGAAATGTGTTTAGCAATACTGAATGTTTCTTCAGATGGATCTCTAATGCCTCCTAAAACTGACTGCGAGTTGTCGAGCAGCTTTTCATCTAAAGCTCCGATCACATTTCCTGTTCCATGAAGAGATATATCTGCCCTTATCATTGTTTTTGTACCGTCACTAACTTGTATATTATATGAACCCTCCGGTGCAATAAGCGATATTTCCTTTGATTCTCCAACCTCGATATTCTGCTTTTGTAAAATAGCCTTTTCACCTATTAATATGTGGACATTTTTTGTGTATGGAACATTTCCAGTATTTTTAATTATTAACTTCCCATTGTTTATGCTAAACTCTGCTTCCTCTCTCTCACCTAATGAAAAAAACCTTTTTACACTTTTATTTTTATAGAATGCCTCTATCTCCCAATATCCACTAATAAAATCTTTATCAATAAAGAAATAGTTTTCATCATTTGATATTAAAGTTTTATTTATTAAATTCTTGCCAGAATAATCTGATATAGAGACCAGTACTTCATCTTTTATAGGAGTTTTATCCTGCAGGAGCAGGACAGTAAAAGTTAAATTCTCTCCTGAAATATAAAATTGTTTGTCTGTTTTGATATCTAATGCATACTCTTGAGCAACAGTCAATGACAAACCAAATAGCAGGATGAGCAGAAAACTGCAAATACGTATTAGCATGTTTATATTATATTAAAATTATATATAAATGTTTCTAGTAGGGCCTTGTTGAGTTAAGGGGATTCTTATCTCATTCTAAACAAAATTCTTTAGCTCAATCCTTATCTTAACGATAGAATAAGCAAGATTTATGTAAAGTTAAATCCTCCATATCAATTAGGAGTGGTTAATAAATGTTTACTACCTAGATAAAAAATCTTAATCTTGTTCAATAATAATTTTTTGTTGAGATTGAGAAATTCCTACTCTCCTTGGGACCGCTCTTTTTATAGCAGAATCAAGAGTAGCAACATAAGCGCCTTTTTTTCCAAGTGTTATCAGCCCCTCATCAACATTACTCCCTCCAAGAGAAGCTTTCTTTACTTTATTCTTAATCAGAATATCTAAAGCAAATTTAATAGCAGTTCTATCTTCATGAGAAACCTTAAATCTCAGATCTTTCAACTCTTGAAATACTTGAGTAGGCAAAATCACTTTAAAGCCATTTTCCTCCAGCTGCGCAAGAAAATCAATCTTCCTCTTCACGCAGGAAATTATAAAGTTAGTATCTAATAGAACTTCCATAGTCAAATTAGATTAAGCTGCTTTATTAATTTTATGCAAAAACAATTCTTAACGATCAGACATGCCACGCCCTTTAGTGTATGATTCTTGAGAATATTTGTACATTTACGAAAGAAAAACCCTGAATTAAAAATAATTATGGGCACGGAGGGAATCGAACCCTCGTCTGACGGGCTGGAGCCGTCCATTCTACCATTAAACTACGCACCCATAAACAAAGCAGGAAATATATCGTTTTAAGCTTTGCGAAAAGCAGAAGAAGGCAAATCTTTATAAAGAAAATACTCATATAAAGAATATGCCTAAAAAGAGCCATAAATCAGAACATCTACATCATCACGAACATCAAGAGTATCATAAAACTGAAAACCACGAAAAAAAATCAGAAAATAACAACGCAAAAGATCAGGAGCACAATTTTGCAAAAGTTGAGATAAAAATAATAGAAAATTTAGTTGAACTACAGAAAGTACATACTTCATTAGCAGAAAAATTCGATTCTCTAACAAAGCAAATAACAGCTCTCTTGGCGCTTTTTGAGGTAGCAGCAAAAAATTTTACAGTAAATCCTGAAAATAAAGTCAGAGAAAAAGATAAGGAATTCTTTGAAAAAATAGACAGGATATTAGAACAGAATAAAATGCTTGCGAGAGGCATAACTCTAATGGAAGAAAAAATAAGTGGAAAAAACTATACTGCCTACCCAAATAAACCGGCAATAGAAGAAATGACAAATACGACGCAAATAAGCTCAGCAATAGAAAAAGGGGAAGAGGGAAAATATGAACCATCACTCAACAAACCACTACCAAAATTCTAGTAAAAATAATCTAGAGATTAGAAGCCAGTTTTTAAGGATTTTTATAAAACAAATAATAGAATCTGCAAAAGAGAAGAACAGCGAAAAACCAAATGAACTTAAAAGATTAATAGATGGAGTAAAAGATAAAAAAATCAGCCAGATTTATCTAGATAAAGAGCAGAAAAAAATAAACCAGCCAGCTGCAATTCACCAATCAATCCAGCAAAGCATGAAACAAACAATGAATGTTCCTCAAAATAGCCTTAAACAATCAAGCATAGCGGCTCCGCAACATCGAATAAAAACAGAAAATATAGTAATAAAAGGATTGATAAGAATTATGCCATTACTATCAGACTCTGCAGTATATATGATAGAATGTAGGGGTCCTGACAAACCTTTATTAATATATAAACACGGAGCAATGCAAACAACATCAATATCTCTCCAGGAAGAAGAAATAAACGCAATTATGAATGAGATTTCTGAAAAGATAAGAATCCCCCTTGTGCCGGGAGTTTTTAAAGCAATATTCAACAACACGACTATAACTGCAGTTATTTCTGAATTCGTAGGAACCAGATTTATAATTCAAAAAAACAACATCAGCCATCAAAGCGAAAGAATAATAAGGTGAACTTAAACAAGAGAAGATGCTAAAAATTAGAGAAATATATAAAAACAAAGAAGAAAAAATAAAACAGCACTTGCAAAAATTTAAGATTCTACAACCTGAAAAATATTTTGACGAATTCTTATTCTGTTTGCTTACTCCAGGAAGCAGCGCCAGACGTTGTTGGCAAGCTGTAGAGGAATTAAAAAATTTGCAAGAATGGAATAAAGAAGCCGTCTCTAAAATACTGAAGAAAAGAACAAGATTCCATAATAATAAAACCCAGCGCATCTTAGAAGCAGATACAGCATGGAATAGAATAATACCTCTCCTTAATAATCCAAATATATTTGAATTAAGAGGAAAACTTGCAGAAGAAGTTAATGGATTCGGATTAAAAGAAGCTTCTCATTTTTTAAGAAATATAGGAAAATCAGATAATCAAATAGCAATCTTAGACAGGCACATTTTAAAAAATCTAAAAAGCTTGGGAATCATAAAAATTGAGGCTATAAAAGGATACAATCAATATATTGAAACAGAGAAAATTTTCTTAAAATTCGCGGAAAAGATAAATATTCCCTCAGACCATTTAGATCTCCTTTTTTGGAGTCAGGAAACAGGCGAGATGTATAAGTAAGATTTAAATAAAAACTTATTCTTTAATAACTATGAAAAAAGCAGTAATCAGTCTCGGAGGGTCTTTAATAATTCCTGAAAGTGTAGACTTCAAATTTCTAAATAAATTTAGAACAACTCTTAAAAAACATTACAGCCACTGTAAATTTATTGTTGTATGCGGCGGAGGCACAATCGCACGTAGATATATAGATGCTCTAAAAAAAGAGCATCGCTCAAAAAATGAACTGTCTTTAGTAGGTATTCGCACAACACGAATGAATGCTCTGTTTATGACTCAATTTTTTGGAAAAGAAGCAAATTCAACTCTACCTAAAAATATAAAAGAAGTAAAAAATATGCTGGAAAAAAATAAGGTCGTTTTATGCGGAGCATTGAGGTATTCTCCAAATGCAACATCTGATACAACTGCTGCAAAAATAGCCCATGAAATCGGAACAGATTTTATCAATATAACAAATATAGATGGTTTGTATTCAAAAAATCCTAAAAAAAATAAAGATGCTGTCTTTATAAAAAGAGAATCATGGGAAAAATTTCATAGCCGCGCTATAAAAATAAAGCATCGTCCAGGACAGCACTTTGTCCTGGATCAAACAGCAGCAATAATCATTAAAAAATATAGAATAAAAACATATATTATCGGAAAAAATCTAAAAAATCTGGATGCTATTTTACATAACAAGAAATTTAAAGGAACATTAATCGCCGGATGATATCAACTGAAAATATAGATCAAGCAAGAAAACTAATCAAAAATGAAAGAAGGCCCATAATCATAAAAGCGCAAAATGACGAATTTAATAGAAGAACACTTGAACATGAAAAGTTTGATATCCTTCTTTCTCCTGAAAGAGGCATAAGAAAAGATACAATAAAGCAGGCTGATTCTGGTCTAAATGAAGTTCTAGCATCTATAGCCGCTAGAAAGAAAATATCAATAGGGATAGATATTGAAGAAATATCTACTCTGACAAAAAAAGAAAAAGCAGAGAGGCTCTCAAGAATAAGACAGAACATAAGTTTATGCAGAAAAGCAAAAGTTTCTATAAAAATACTCTTTTCTAAAAAAGTCCGGGAGGCAAAAAGTTTACTGCTGACTTTAGGAGCTTCAACCAAACAAACTAAAGAAGCAATAGATTTTTAATGCTTATTACCCTTTCCATACAATGGTTCTGTCAATTCAGCAGATTATAGAATATTTATCCCCATTAGAAAGGAAGATAGTTCCCTACCTAAACTTCCCTTATGACAAGATTAAAGAAAAAACAAGTCTAGATGATGTCTCGCTCCTAAGATCTCTTCAATTTATGGAGAATAAAGGAATTCTAAATATCAAAAGAGTAACTGAAAAAATAATAGATCTCGGCACAAACGGTATTTATTATAAAAAAAACAGTCTTCCAGAAAGAAGGTTTTTGGAGTTCTTAGAAAACCATGCTCCTCTTGGAATAGAAGAAGCGAAGGAGAAAGCAGGTCTTTCAGAAAATGAGTTTACAGTATCTATAGGAATTCTAAAAAATAAAGAATTGATTAAACTAAAAGATGGAAAGATAATTTTCCTTGCAAAAAAAGAAGAAATCACTAAAAAATCTCTAGAAGAACAATTCATTGAATCTTTGCCCTTAAAAGAAGAATCTCTCACAGAAGAGCAGAGATACTCTTACGAACACTTAAAAAAAAGAAAAGAGATAGTTGAAGTGCAGAATAAACAAATCATAAATTTAACACTTACAGATTTAGGGAAAGAAATTGCAGGAAAGAAAATAGAAATTGAACTTATTGAAGAGGTAACTCCGGAAATTATAGCTGAAGGAATAAAGAACAAAAAATTCAGGCGTTACGACTTAAAAGCATCTGTTCCTAAGATCACTGGAGGAAAAGAGCACTTTGTAAACCAGGCTATAGAATATGCTAGATCAATCTGGCTGGAATTAGGATTTAAAGAGATGGAAGGCCCAATTCTTGATACTTCTTTCTGGATTTTTGATGCTTTATTCACACCGCAAGACCATCCAGCAAGAGATATGCAGGATACTTTTTATATACAGGAAAGCAAAGGGCAGATTCCTGAAAAAGAGATAGCCCAAAAAGTAAAACAGGCGCATGAGAAGGGCATTTCAAAAAGCAAAGGATGGTCCTATGATTGGAAAGAAGAAGAAGCAAAAAAACTCGTCCTTCGCACTCATACTACTGGAATTTCAGCAAAAACTCTATCAAAAATTTCAGTAAAAGATATTCCTGCAAAATACTTTATAATCGGAAAAGTTTTTAGAAATGAAACATTAGATTGGAGTCATGGATTTGAGTTTTATCAAATGGAAGGGATTGTTATAGATGAAAAGGCTAACTTTAAGCATCTTCTAGGATACTTAAAACTATTTTATGACAAAATAGGATTCAAAAAAATACGATTCCGCCCATCATTTTTTACTTACACTGAACCATCTCTAGAAATAGAAGGATACAATGAAGAAAAAAAGATCTGGATTGAGTTGGGTGGAGCAGGCATCTTCCGCCCAGAAGTTGTCGTTCCATTATTAGGAAAGGATATTCCAGTTTTAGCATGGGGGCAGGGATTCGATAGAATAATTATGGAATATTACGGAATAAAAGATCTTAGAGAGATGTACGCAAATGATATTAAAAATCTAAGGGAAAAAAAGATTTGGACAAAATAAATGGCAAACATAATACTTAAAAGAAGGGAATTAGAAAAAAGCATTAAATTAGATGAAGCAACACTCAAAAAAATAAGTTTATTTGGAACTCCAATTAACGTAACAGAAGAAGAAGTAGAGATTGAAGTATCTCCTAACCGTCCGGATCTTCTTTCTCTTCATGGATTCTTGCGTGCAATTAAAGTATATTTAGATAAAGATAAAGGCTTTAAAAAATATAAAGTATATCCTCCTGAAAAAGATTATATAGTAAAAGTAGAATCTTCCGTGCACGATATAAGGCCCTATACTGTATGCGCAGTTATAAAAAGTATTTCATTAGACGAAGAAAAAATTAAAGAAATAATAGACGTGCAGGAAAAACTGCATCTTACAATAGGGAGAAAAAGAAAAAAAGCTGCAATTGGAATATACCCACTTGAGAAGATTACCTTCCCTATAAAATACGAAGCCAGAAAACCGCAGGATATAAAATTCCGGCCTTTAGAATCAGAAAGAGAATTATCTGCAATAGAGATACTTCAGCACCACCCAGCAGGAAAAGAGTATTCTCATCTCTTAGAGAAAAAACTTCTCTTCCCTATTTTTATAGATGCCAAAAAAAATATTCTCTCAATGCCTCCTATAATTAATAGCCATAATGTCGGGAAAGTGGTTGTATCAACAAAGGATATTTTCATTGAATGTTCTGGTTTCGATTTTGAGACATTGCAAAAAATAATTACAATATTAGGAACAATGTTCGCAGACATGGGAGGGAAAATATACTCAGTAGAAGTTATATACGGTAAAAATAAAATTTTTACTCCAAATCTTAAAAATCAGAAAATTAGGCTGGACATTAAAAACGTAAACAGGATTCTAGGAATTGACTTAAAAGAAAAAGATATTGAAAAATTACTGGCACGAATGGGAATAGGTTATAAGAATAAAACAGCACTTATTCCTGCTTGGAGATATGACTTCTTGCATGAAGTTGACTTAATCGAAGAAATAGCAGTATCATATGGATATAATAACTTTATTCCTGAAATCCCTGCTATTGCAACAATAGCGCGGGAAAGTTTATCAGCAAAATATCGAAAAAAAATAACTCAAATTCTTTTAGGACTTGGACTGCTGGAAATTTCTTCATATCATCTAATCAAACCTGAAGAAGCTGCAATCCACAAAGAAGATAACCCTTTAAAAATAGAAAATTCTAAAACAGAGTATAAATTATTGCGGCCTTCTCTGCTTATACCTGCCTTGCGCATCTTCACAGAAAACAAAGACAATGAATATCCTCAAAAAATATTTGAGATTGGCAAGATATTCAAAAACATCCAAAATAGCCAAAAACCAAGTGAAGAAGAGCATCTCTTAATAGCTATTACTCCTGGTAATTATACAGAAACTAAACAAATATTAGATTACTTCATGAGAAATCTTGACCTTTCTTATGGGGTATTTCAATTGGAGAAGAAGCATTTTATTGAAGGAAGAACTGCTTCAATTATGTGTGACAAAAAAGATGTAGGCCATATGGGAGAGATTCATCCTGAAACTCTTAAAAAGTGGGGCATAAAAATTCCAGTCGCTGTAATTGAGATATCATTAGAAGAGATTAAAAGTATTTATTCTATTAATCCTAAATAACAAAAATAATAAATAATCATCCAAAGTAGCTTTTTTCTTTTTTAACACCTGATGTGTTTTCCTTGATCGGCCGTTGCATATGTAAAATGATGTTCCTTAGTTTCGGTTTTATAGACTGCCAGGTAGAGTAGATATTTTTCACAACAACAGATTCTTGCTTTTCATTGTATTCCACTTCCAAAGATAGTGATTCTATACTTAACTCGCCAAGTTTTGTATAAACCTGCTCTATATCTTTTCTGTCTTCAGCAGACATTGCACGAATATATGGGACATAAACTCTAGGAGTATTGACCGGATTTAATAGCATCTCCAAAAAGTTCAGAGAATTCACAATTTTCTCCATCATAACTTTGCGAATTAATCGAATTAAACAGAAAGTCTCCCTATCTATCTTATCTATCTCAAACTCTTCATTTAATTCTCGAAATTTAGGAAGAGAATATTTTTTAGCTAAAATAGAATACTGCTTTTCAAAGTCTTTAAGTAAAAACGCCATAATAAAAAAACAAAAGTGTATTATATATAGTTAACTGTTTTTTGAGCTGTAAAGTAAACGTCACCATTTTTTAGATTTTAAATAAGTTTATAAATAATCAAGAATACATTTATCTAGGTGAAACAATATGGCAACAATCAATCCTCACATTAACTTTAATGGAAATGCCGAAGAAGCATTCAATTTTTACAAATCAGTATTTGGTGGAGAGTTTGCAAAAATTATTCGTTTCAAAGACCTGTCAAGCCCTGAATTTCCAGTCGCAGATATTGAAGCAAATAAAATAATGCATATTGCTTTACCTATTGGTAAAAACATTTTAATGGGGAACGATGTTCCAGAAAGTATGGGACGAGTAAGTGAAAATGAAAACAGGTCAAAAATTTCTATCAGTGCAGAAAGTCGTAAAGAAGCCGACAAATTATTTAACGGACTTTCGAAAGGCGGAAATATTGAATTTCCTATGGGTGACAGTCCTTGGGGTTCATATTTCGGAATGTTTAGAGACAAATTCGGTATTGAATGGATGGTAGAATTTGCCGCAAAGAAAAGTTA
>CAZOCP010000006.1:0-28197 GCA_964578345.1 Candidatus Woesearchaeota archaeon | reverse complement strand
TTTCGACTTTACTAAATTATTTTAGATGGTGACATATGTCACCTGCGTGCACACGGTAAACTGAGCTGTAAATTTGAATCTTAATTTAGAAATCTGGAAAGAAAATATCAAGAGAAACTTTCAACTAAGCCAGCGGCAAAGTGCATTGTTGCGTTGTCGGGTGTTATCGTAAAGTTTTTTAACTCTGAGTTACATACTTTTTTATGGAAGAAAATAAAAAGGAAGTGAAAAAGAGCAAAATTGAGCGCCCTCATGAAACTAAAGTTATTGATTACAATGAAGAGCCATGGCTGACTGATATTATTATCTATCAAAAAGGTTCAAAAAAGCACGCTCATATGACTTTGAGCGGAGCGCAAATTCTATATTTAAGAGATGCCGAAGATAAAGAAATTATTAAAGAAGATTTCTAAAGTTTAGCTAATTTAATCAAACTTAACCATTTATTCGTGCTTAAAATCAATTCAGGTATTGCTTCTTCTGATGGTGTTTTACCTTCTATTCCTTGATGTTTTCTAACAAAGTTATAGTAAATTTCCATACCTTTCATAATGGCTTTAGCACTTTCCAAACTTCCATGAAAACCACGCATTATTTTTGTTCTGTCTCTAATAGTATTATGTAACCTTTCTATCTTGTGGTTAAATCCTCTTTCAGAAGCTATAACAATATTGTGCTGGACTTTTGGATTAATCTTGAATTTGTTATTAACTCCAAATGCTTTCCTTAAAACTCTCGGATAACCTTGTAAGCCATCTGTCGTAATTACTTTAATTTGCTCTCCTGTAGCGAACTTGCTTTTCTTTAGAACTCTTGTAAGATTTTCTATGGTTCTGCTTTTCATATAATCAGAAGCAACCATAAAACGAGTATCTGTATCCATAACATCAACAAACCAATTCTGTTCTCCTAATCTGTGATATTCCATTTCATCGGACATTAACTCTATTCCAGATTGAACTTGTAAATTATCAGTTAAGGTGATTATCATATTTGCATATTTTACAATCCATCGGTAAATAGTAGAATAATGAGAATTTTTAGGAGCAAACATTTGCAAATGCTCTTGTATTTTTCTTAATGACATTCCAGCGTAATACATATTCATACAAGAAGTTATCTTATCTTCATGGTTTTTCATCTTCCAAAAACCATCATCTATTGAAAATCTGTGAGAACAATCTTTACACTTATATCTTTGAACATTACCTCTATCTTTAGTTTCTCTAATTCCGTCTTTTTTAAGATTCTTTCCGTCGCATTTTTTACACGAGATGTCTTGTATACTCATAGTATATTATTATAGGTATACATCTATTTAAACCTTTCGGTTATGCTATATTACTATGGTAAAGTATTTAAAGTAGGACATTCATTAAATATTTATGAGTAAAAAAGAAATAAAGATGTTTGAATGTAAATGTGAAAGGTGTGAGCATGAATGGATAACAAGAACAGAAGAAGCACCCGTCGTATGTCCTAAATGTAAAAGTCCTTATTGGGATAAACCATTAAATAACAAAAAGTGAGTAAAATGGAAAAAATAGATAATTTCATAAACAAAGTATTATGTGGAGATAGTTTAGAGTTAATTAAGAATATTCCTGATGAGTCTGTTAGTTTAATAATCACATCTCCACCATATTTTCAGCAAAGAGAATATACTAAAAATGAAAAAGAGATAGGCAATGAGAAAGAAGTTTTTGATTATATAGATAAATTGTCTAAACTCTTTCACGAGTGCGTAAGAGTTACCAAAAAAAATGGGAGTATTGTATTTAATTTAGGAGATAAATATCAAGAGAGCAGTTTATTATTAGTCCCATTTAGATTTGCTTTAAATATTCTCGATAAAGAACCTGTAAAATTGGTAAATAATATCACATGGGCAAAACTTAATCCCACCCCAAGACAATTTAAAGGAAGATTAGTTAGTAGCACAGAACCATTTTTCCATTTTGTTAAATCAGATAATTATCATTATAATTTAGACGAATTTATGAAATTTTTAAAAATTACAAGAAAGAAAGCACTTAATGGAAATGGTATAGGCAAAAAATATTTTGAACTCATTGAAAAATCTGATTTAACAGATGCTCAAAAGCAAATGGCAAAAAAAGAGTTAAATCAAGTTATAGAGGAAGTAAAAAGCGGAAAAATATCAAGTTTTAGAATGAAAATCAATGGCATTCATTCTTTGCCATTCGGTGGTCAAGAAGGAGGAAGGAAAACCCAAATGCTTACCAAAGGGTTTACAATAATAAGGATAAATGGAGATTTTCTTAAAAGAGATGTAATAGAAAGCCCAGTAGAAACTATTAAAGGTTCTGGACACCCGGCAATTTATCCAGAGTTTATTATTCAACAATTGCTTATTTTACTTACAAAAGAAAATGATATAGTATTAGACCCATTTATAGGAAGTGGAACAACTGCTGTTGCCTGTAAAAAATTAAAAAGAAAATACGTAGGTTTTGACATAAATCAACAATATTGTGATGATGCGATTAATAGACTGAAAAGTATTAAAATTGAGAATAATTTAATGGAATGGATAATATGAGCAATCACGATTATAATATAATTTTAAGTAATGCTTTTTCAGAAGCAGAAAAAGAAATTAAAAAAGATGGTGGTAAGAAATATCTCAACAAATTAAATATGAGTCAGAAGGAATGGCTTGTTAAAGTCGCTGAGAAATCCGAATCATTAAAAGCGGTTGTCACAGTTTTAACAACTTGTCTTGTTAAGAAAATTGAAAATCCAAAACAAGACATCAGATATCATAAACATGAACTAAAAAAAGGATATTCTGGGAGAACCCTGGATACAACATACATAACCCCATTTTTTAAGAGCCATTTTAGAAGGCTGGCCATGAAAGAAAGTGGTTGGCTTACTCGTTCCATTGAACAGCCACATCCATTTACAAAAAATTTTCCGGGAAAAATAAGGGATAAAGAAGTAAAAATAGCGTTTTTGAATATTGTTGATAATATTGAAACCAAAAAGGCAGACCCTCAAACTTATTTAATTTCTTTATTCATTCTGCTTATCAAATCGACTTCGTTAGACCAAAAAAGAATGAATATAATAAAAATTGAGAAAGGAATTACAATAAGTTCTATTGTAGATGTTTTAAAGATACATTTCTTTAACAAGTATTCCGTTTCTGGAGCATCAAGGTTACCTGTTGTGGCTCTTTATTCAATTTATCAAATATTGATTAATGATGTTTCAAGATTTGAAAATAAAAAATTACTTCCATTAAGAAGCCACATCTCTCCAGATGCGAGAGCAAGAGGAGTAGGTGACCTTGAAGTAGTAGATGAGAAGGGAGCATATTTTGAAGCAGTTGAAATCAAGCATGGAATACCAATAGATAGCGTGATGATACAGGACGCATATGATAAATTCAAAGTTACACCAATAAATAGATATTATTTGCTAACAACAGCAGAACCAAATATTAAACAAGGTGAAGAAGATAAAATTTTAGAAGTGATTGAGGACATAAGGAATAAGCATGGTTGCGAAGTTATCGTAAATGGATTAATACATTCATTAAAATATTATTTGAGATTGTTAAATGAGCCAAGTAAATTTATTGACAATTATACAAAAAATTTAGAAATTGAATTCTCAAAAACAACTGAGATTAAGAAAGAGCATATAGAGAAATGGAAAGAATTACTTAAACTGTTTTTAGGTTAGACTTTTTTAAATTTTTATTACAAGATTCTTTCTTAAATCACTTCTAAAACACCCGTAGATGCAACAATGCACGGCAAAGCAAGGTTTATAAAAGATCTTTTTCAGTAACATTTGTTCGAATTATGACAGATATAAGAATTATTGAACCTGGAAAGTACAACGCTAAATTGGCGGACGCTCTAAAGAAATCTGGAGATTTTAGCAAGCCTGAGTGGGTTGATTTTGTAAAAAGCGGCACAAATAAAGAAAGGCCTATTAATGATCCTGATTTTTGGTATAAAAGGGCAGCAAGTATTCTGCGCCAAATATATATAAAAGAAATTGTTGGTGTGCAAAGCCTGCGCACTAGATACGGTGGCAGGAAAGATATGGGAATGAAGCCTCCAAGATTTAAAAAAGGAGGAGGAAAGATTATTCGTCTGATACTACAACAAGCAGAGAAGGCAGAACTAGTTGAAAAAGCAAAGGGAAAAAAGATGGGAAGACAATTAACTAAAAAGGGAGTTGATTTTTTGGAAGGAGCTGCAAAATGAGATATCAAAAGAAAATAAAGCTTGCTGTGGAGAATAGAAGAACAAAATGGGCGCCATTCTGGGCAGTGCTAAGAAAATATGGAAAAGGAAAAAGAGCTCATCCTTCTCAGATGACTCCATTGCGCAGACATTGGAAGAGAACTAAATTAAAGATTAAACCTAGACGAACTACGAAGAAACATTTAGGGTAATATGAAAAATTTCATTATAAATATTTAGAGTAAAATAAATGGCCGAGTTAAAAATTATTGAAAGAGAATACATAATTCCTTTACGCAGAGCATGGCTTAGAGTTCCAGTATATGAAAGATCGAGAAAAGCCGTAAAGACTATAAAATATTTTATTGCTAAACATATGAAAGTTCTAGACAGAGACGTAAATAAAGTAAAGTTAGATGTGTACTTTAACAATGAGATATGGTTTAGAGGAAGAGCAAATCCTCCTGGAAAAGTAAAGGTAAGGGCTAGAAAAGAAGGCGAGGTTGTGCACGTCAGTTTTGCCGAGACGCCAGAGCAGGTTAAATTCTTAAAAATTAAACATGAAAGATTTCATAAAAAATTAGATAAAAAAGAAGAAAGCTCCGGCGTACAACAACCGAAAGAAGCTGAGAAAAGCGAGGAAAAAAATATCGAAGAGAAAGAAAAAGTAAAAGCAACTGCAGAAATGAATATCAAAGAAGCTGAGAAGCAGGCAAAAGAGCAGAAACATTTAACTCCCATTAAAGAACCAAAAATTCAGCGCATGGCGCTGAAGAAGTAAAAATTAAAAGAGGGAGATTAATTAAATACCTTTATTTTATCTGTGGAATATGGCGCTTTTATTAGAAATTAAAAATGAAATAAAAAAAGCAGCGAATCCTGAAAAAGCAAAAATTTTGCAGAGATTCTTCAAAACAGGGAAAGGAGAATATGGTGAGGGAGATATTTTTGTTGGAATTACTGTTCCAGAAAGCAGAAAAATAGCAATTAAATTTAAAGACTTATCTTTGGAGAATGTCGAATTCTTCTTACAATCGAATATTCATGAAGAAAGATTAATTGCGCTTTTGCTTCTAGTTCATAACTATGGTTTAGCTGAAAAAAGCAAAGATGAAATAAGCAAAGAGAATATATATAATTTCTATTTAAAGTCATTAAAATATATTAATAATTGGGACCTTGTTGATCTAAGCGCCGATAAAATTATGGGCCCTTATTTAATCAATAAAGAAAAATATATTTTATATAAGTTATCTAATTCTCAAAATATCTGGGAGCGCAGAATCGCAATTATTGCAACATTTTATTTTATTAAAAATAATGAATTTGACGACACTTTAAAAATTGCGGAGATATTATTAAGTGATAAGCACGATTTAATACATAAAGCTGTTGGATGGATGCTGCGAGAAATAGGAAAGAAAAACGAAGATATACTAAAAAATTTTTTAAATGAAAACTATGAAAAAATGCCGCGTACTATGCTTAGATATGCTATTGAAAGATTTCCTGAAGATATAAGAAAAAAATATTTAAATGGGAAAATATGATAAATTTATGATTATAAATGTACCGACAAGCCAGCCATATAAGATTAAAATTGAATCTGGGGTAATAAAAAAAGGATTGCCTAATGGTTTTATTATGTCAAGGAACAACTCTACACTAAAGTATGGAGTTGTTCCTTGAGCATCCAAAAAACGAGTGCTTGTCACAAACCTCGCCTTTTAAGGCGAGGTGGCACATCGTTTTTTTGATAACAGATACAAATATATCAAAGAATTACTCAAAATTAATACATAAAGATTCTTTTATTATAGAAGCTGGAGAGAAAAACAAAAATCTTGAGACTTATTTATTAATATTAAAAAAAATACCCCCAAATACAGATACAATTGTTGCATTCGGAGGGGGGGTTGTTGGAGATATAGCTGGATTTATATCATCAACTTTTAAGAGAGGGATTAGACTTATTAATATCCCAACTTCGCTTCTCGCGATGGTTGACAGTAGTATCGGAGGTAAGAACGGAGTTAACTTAGGAGAATATAAGAACTTTATCGGAACTTTTTATAATCCTTCAGAAGTATTAATTGATTGCTTATTTCTAAAAAGCCTTCCAGAAAAAGAAATTAAAGTTGGAATTGCAGAAATTATAAAATATTCTTATTTATTTGGCATGCCATCTTATAAAGAGGTTATATCTATAATGAATTCTGATATTAATATTGAAAAAGTTATTTATAAAAGCTGCAAGGCAAAGATAGAAGTTGTCATAAAAGACCCAGATGATGAGAACTATAGGCATATTCTTAATTTTGGGCATACAATTGGGCACGCAATAGAACTACTTTATGATTTGAGTCATGGAGAAGCTATATCAATTGGAATGGCAAAAGAGTCAGAGCTCGGAGTAAATCAAGGATTAATATCTGAAGAAAAATATCAAGAGTTAATCGGAGTTTTGAGAAACCTTGGATTACCAAGAGATTTTCCTCCTAATTTTAATGCAGAAAAAGTCTTTGATATAATGAAAGCAGATAAAAAGGGAGAGTTTATTTTTGCCTTGTCAAAGGATAATTATGCTATAAAAATTAACAATGAAAAGATAATAAGTTTTCTTAAGAAGCATAACCCTATATAACCACTATCTTATTTAATTTAATTCACTAATTTTCAGGATTATTAGAAAAGTTTAAATATAACATAATATTATATAAAATATAACTAAAAGTATAACTTATAAAATGGAAGAAGCAATTGTAAAAACTCGAGCAATCGGAGGTTCTTTAGTAGTAACCATTCCTTCAGAAATAGTCAAATTAGAAGATCTGAGAGAAGGAGAATACGTTGAAATAAAAGTGAAAAGAAAAAAGAAAGATTATTTTGGAGCTTTAAGAGGAATTGGTCATTTTACAAAGAAAGATAAAGCAAGGGGGCAATTAGATTGATAAAGTATATAATAGATGCTTTTTCATGGATAGAATATTTAGAAGGTAGCGAGACCGGTAAAAAAGTTTATGAGATATTAAATTCAGATGCAGAAAATTATGCATTATTAGTAACAATTTCTGAAGTTGTAAGTAAGGTAAAAAGAAATGGAGGCAACATAGAATTAGCTTTTGATTCTATTGTCTCAAATTGTAAAGTAGCCAATATAACGACAAAAATAGCAAAAGAAGCCGGGTTACTGCATGCCGAGATCAGAAAAAAAATGCCCCAATTTAGCATAGTAGACTCTTTACTAATAACAACTGCAAAGAACATAGGTGCTAAAGTTTTGACAGGAGATAACCACTTTAAACAATTCAAAGAAGCTGTTTTATTATAAACCAAAAGAATTTAACTAATGGTTTTATAAACTTAGATAACTTTTTCTCTTTAAGCATTAATGGATCTACAAAAAATAAAATCTGGAAAAACAATAAAAGAACTATTAGAATTTTCTATAATTAATTTAGACAAGCCATCAGGGCCTACGTCTTTCCAAGTATCTCAATATGTAAAAAACCTGCTAGAAATTAATAAAACTTCACATTTCGGGACGCTTGATCCGATGGTATCTGGCGTGCTTCCAGTAGCTCTTGGAAGAGCCTGCAGATTAAATGAATGGTTCATGCATAGAGATAAAGAGTATACGGGGATTATGAGACTGCATGACGAAGTTCCAGATGAACTGCTTAAAGAAAAAATCAAGCAATTTATCGGCAAAATAACGCAAGTTCCTCCGGTAAAGTCTAGAGTGAAAAGAGCGGAAAGATTAAGGGAGGTAAAGACTTTTGAGATTATTGAAAAAAACAGAAAAGATATTTTATTCAAAACAAAAGTGCAGGCAGGAACTTATATCAGAAAGCTTATTCATGATATCGGAAAAGAAATAGGGGGAGCGCACATGCTTGAATTAAGACGCATAAAGGCAGGAATGTTTGATGAAAATAAGAGTGTAAATTTGTATGAATTTGACAGAGCTGTTGAAGAATACAGAAAAGGAAACGAAGAACTACTGATAAAAATTTTAATCCCTGCTGATAAAGCTATACAAGAAGTACTTCCTAGAACTAATGTAGTAAAAATTTCTGTATCTGGGCTACTGCGAGGAAAACCTTTAATGATGAAAGACTTAGATAAAAAAAATCTGCCTTCTGAAGATAGTTTTATAATATTTTCTGAAGAAAAATTTATAGGAGTATATAAAAAATCTGATGAAGGAATAATAATCGCCCGACCAGAATTTGTTTTTAATTAGAATTTTTAGAATATTTCTTTGTAAGTTTATTAAATATTGACTTAAATATTATATAGATTACTATGGAGAAAATTATCGAAAATATGAAAATTCTTTCTATGCGTTTGACAACATCTAAAGAAGCCAATACACCAATTCCAGCAAGCCAGGCAAGAGGCATTACCAAAGAGGCCCAAAGTAGTAATGCGGATATTTCATAAAAAACAAATTTTCTATAAGGCATATTATTAAAAGCAAAATAAATTATTATAATCATACGCGGGCCATAAATAAATTTGCTCAAAAAAAGAGAGAAAAATTTATTGTTATTAGTCAATTTACCTATTTTACCAGCAATTTTGCTGTAACGCGATGAGTTTATCCTTTTTGCAATAGGATTATGGAATTTTTTGATTCTGCCGAATAAAAAATATAATGAGTCAATACAGAATATTCCCAACAAACCTGAAAAAAAAACAATCCAAAAAGGTATAATATCCTGTCCTGCGAGAAATCCTAATATGACTAATAATTCTTCTGCGAGAAATCCTGCGAGAAATCCTGATAGAATAGGATATCCCTGAAGGAATAAAATTATTGTCTCAATCCATGTCATAGCTATATTATGTTGAATTGGTTTTTAAAACTTACAGTAAGCTGAACTGTAAAGTAAAAGTCCGATTTAATGGTTAATAAAGTTAAGATTTCTCGACAATCATCCTATACCTTTGTTCTGGCGAATAACTTTTACTCTCATCTGCCATACAACCTATTGTACAGAAGAAATATATAAAATCTCGCTTAATAGTTGTTAGTTGCAATTTGCGCCATCGCTACTTACTCCTTTCAGTCGCATCACGCCTTACAGGCTCTCACAAAATCAAAGATTTTGTTTGGGGCTGATAACAGCGATTATCTGAGAAATCCTTGCAGAAATTTCTTCAAATTCGTCTGCGGCGACTTCAGATAATCGTGATGTTATACCAGACGCTAACTTTACAGCTCACACTAAGCTTAAAAGCGCGTGAGATTATATAAATTCATGAGGGAATTTATATATTATTCTAGAACAGCCCCAACTGCAGGCAATTATATAAAAGAAGACTTGCAAAAATCAGGAAGAATTGATATTGCTGTACACACCGTAATTGCAGCATTTTTTTTAAGCCATAAAATAAGGAGCGACACCAAGCTGCGTTTATTATTTGCCGGGCCGCCGAATCCTCCAAGACATTTAGAATTACAGCCAGTTACCAATGGAAAAACTGGAATAGATAAGATATATCTTGCGAAAAAAAATGTATCTGATATTCTAAAGAAAATGCTGTATAAATGCCGCGAAGGAGAGAAGAGAGAAGTCTTCCCAGGATTTTGGATAGAGAGAAAGGGTTTCTTGGAACTTGTGAAAGAACTTGCTGCAAAAGGCAGAAATTTATATCTTTTAGATTCTAATGGAAGTGATATAAGAAATACTGAGATAAAAAAAGACCCAGTTTTCATTTTAGGGGACCATAAGGGGCTTCCAATTAAAGAGTTGAAGCGTTTAAAGCAAATATGCTTGCCCGTTGCAATCGGGAAGAGAATTTATTTCGCCTCGCAGACCATTGCAATTGTCAATAACGAAATTGATAGGCTTGAAGATTCAGGAATTCTCTCTCTTTAAAAAATATAATCTGCACAACTCTATTACAACAATCTTTAAAAGTTTAATGAATGGTGAAATAAAATGGCAAAGGGAGTATCTATCAAATTCAAGTCTTATCAAGAAACGATTCCTGCACTCTTACGTATTATAAAATTTGACATTGAATTAAAAAAGCACAAAAGCATTATATTGAAACCATGGCTTGATGAAAATGAATTAATAACCACGCCCGCTGTTTTTGTCGAGGAGATATTGAAATTCTGCCTGCAGCATAAAGAGAAGGACAGCCAAATTTTTATTGCAGAAGGAGCTGACGGAGAGGATACAAAAAATCTGTATGATAAGCACGGATATAGTAAAATTGCAGAAAAATTCAGTATTGGTTTAATAGATTTGAATACAGTAGAAATTAAAGAAATAGTTAATGATTCTTTTATTAAATTTAGCAATATATATTATCCTAAGATTTTATTAGAAAGCTTTGTTATTTCTCTGCCTAAACTTTTAGAAGATGAAGAAATTGAGATGCGCGGTGCGATGTCTAATATGCTTGGGGCATTTCCGGCTTCTTATTACCAAGGTTTCTTTTCAAATGTAAAAAATAAGATTAGAAAATGGCCGGCTAAGTATTCTATTCATGATATTGTAAGATGCAAGATGCCTGAATTTTCAGTTATGGATGCCTCGGAAAAAGGATTTATTCTGGCAGGAAGGCCTCTAGAGATAGATATTCAAGCATCAAAATTACTTGGCAAAGAATGGAAGTCTATAGGGCACCTAAAACTTATTAATGATAGGATAGCAGTACAAGAAAGTAATAAAAATCCACAGCAGGCTGAACAGTTAGCGTAGTAAAATATATTAAGCAGAGGCGTTAATACTTTATATGAAGCTCGCGAAACGTTTACTGCTAACAGGCTCTGTACAGAGTATTTTTTTTAAGACATTTATTAAAGAAAATGCCGAGATTAATAATATAAAAGGATTCATAAGAAGTCTAGAAGACGGAAAAGTCGATATTTTTCTTGAGGGAGAATCTGCAGACGTCTCTGCTATGGCGGATATCTGTAAAAAGGGCCCCAAGTACGCCCAAATTAGGAGCGTTGAGGAGAAAGAAGAAAGACTGCAGGATTTTAAAGAATTTAAAATTTTGAGATTTTAAAATAGTGCAAACTATATAAATCCCTTTTCTCTAAAAATAATATGGGCAGACAGGATGAAATGGTAAAAGAGAGAATGAAAAAACTTTCTGAATTGAGAAAAGAAGGAATTAATCCTTATCCTCACACGTTTGACAAAAAAGACTCTGCATCTTTTTTACAGAAAAAACATGCTAAACTTAAACCTAATAAGAAATCCAAATATAATGCAAGGACAGCAGGCAGACTGATGAGTTTCCGGGACATCGGTAAAATTTCTTTTGGTGTTCTGCAGGACAGCTCTGGCAAAATACAAATGATACTTCAAGAAGGAGAAACGCCGGATTCTGTTATCAGCTTTTTCAAGAAATATATTGACATAGGAGATTTTATCGGTGTTGATGGCGTGATATTCAGAACAAAAAGAAAAGAACTATCAATTATTGTTAAGAAAGCTACTTTACTCTCAAAATCTATTCTGCCTCTGCCGGATAAATGGCATGGCTTAGAAGATAAGGAAGAAAGGTATAGAAGAAGATATCTTGATATGATAATGAATCCTGCCGTTAAAGAAGTTTTTGATAAAAGAGAGAAAATAATAGATTCTATAAGAGAATTTCTGAAAGAAAGAAAATTTCATGAAGTAGAAACTCCATACTTACAGACAGTTTATGGAGGCGCATCTGCAAAGCCATTTAAAACGCATTTGAATGCACTTGATATCGAACTTTTTTTAGCAATCTCCCCTGAATTGTATTTAAAGCGCCTTATTATTGGGGGTTATGAGAAGATTTTTACCATAGCCCGCAATTTTAGAAATGAGGGCATAGACCGCTGGCACAATTCTGAATTTACAATGATGGAAATTTACCAAGCATATGCTGATTATAATGATATGATGGAGCTGTTCGAAGATATTTTTATTTATGCTGCCAAGAAAGTCAATGGCTCTACAAAAATTAAATTTAAAGAGCAGGAAATAGACTTTAAAAAACCATGGAAAAGAATGACTATGGGAGAGTGCATAAAAAAATATGTGAAAGTCGAGGTAGATAAAATGTCTGAGAAAGAGTTGATTAAATTTGTGCAGGATAAGAAATTGGAATTGAAAGACAAAACCTGGGGATGGGCTGTGCATACTCTCTTCGAACATTTCTGTGAGCCTAATTTAATAGAGCCTACATTCATAACTGATCATCCTTTAGAGACTACCCCTCTTTGCAAACTGCATAGAAATGATAAACTCTGCAGATTGATTGAAAGATTTGAGCCGTTTTGCTTTGGAACAGAATTAGGCAATGCTTATTCTGAACTGAATGACCCTATTTTACAGAAAAAACTGCTCCAAGAACAACAGAGCTTGCTTTCGAAAGGAGACGTGGAAGCTAATCCATATGACGAAGATTTTATTTATGCTCTGGAAATAGGAATGCCTCCTACTGGAGGATTGGGTATAGGTATAGACAGAATGGTTATGCTTTTGACAGGGCAGGAGTCTATCAGAGATGTTTTGCTATTCCCATTTATGAGGGCTTCTGATTCTGAGGAAAAGATAAAAAGAGAAGGAGGTGAAATAGATGGTGGATCTAATCATCAAAAGCAAGGTAAAGGCGGCAGTTCCTGAATTGAGTGTGGCAGGTGAAGTACCAGAAGCACTAAATAATAAAGTGCTGAAGATTTTAGACGAAGCTGCAACAAGAGCAAAACTAAACGGCAGAAGAACTCTTCAAGCAAGAGATCTTTAAATTTGGTAACATACTATGAAAAAAAATTTCCCGACACTTGCTTTTATTGTATTGATATTTGCAGTTATCTGGCTACTGAAAGATATGTCTATTATCAAAAAAAATCATTATGTCAGGAATGCGGTGAAAACCGCGCCCCTCAAGGATTGAGTATTCTTGACGGCCATCAAGAACTTCGTTCTTGAGGCTTTAGGGCGCTGCATTCCTGCATCCAAATCTCGAGAATCTCCGATTCTCGATGACACTCAAGGACTTCGTCCTTGATGAAACGAGTGCCTATCACAAACCTCGCCTCATCAAGAATTTCCAATTCTTGACTGCCATCGAGGACAAAAGTCCTCGAGGTTTAAGGCGAGGTGGCACATCGTTTCACTAAGAACTTTTAGTTCTTAGGTGCGCTCAGGAATCTTCGATTCCTGACGTTTTTATATTAAATAATATGTCAAACAAAACAAAAGGCTCTAATGCTGAAAGAGAGTTAGTGAAACTATTTACTGAGAATGGATGGAGGGCTGTAAGAGTTGCAGGGTCGGGCATGAATGATAATTCTCCGTGTGATATGATTGTCGGCAAATTAGGCATGCGCGGGCATGTAATAGAAGCAAAATCTAGCAAGAGAATGCAGATATATATAACTAGAGAGCAGATTGAAGATTTTATTTTATTTGCAAGCACTATCGGATTACAGCCTGTGATAGCTGCGAGATTCAACTATGAAGGATGGTTCTTTCTAAAGCCCGAACAGATTCAGGATTCTGGCAAATACTGGGTTGTCAGTCTTGCACTTGCAAAGGAGCAAGGCAAAAGATTCGGGCAGTTTTTTGAGTGATTATGTCAAGATTCTTGACGAAAATCTTGGCTTTTAAGCCAAGGTTGAATCTTGAGCATCCAAAACACGAGCGCCTGTCACAAACCTCGGCTTTTAAGCCGAGGTGGCGCATCGTGTTTTTGATTTTAAATTATTTGAGAAATCAACGACTGCAGGATTTGCAGTCGGCATTGCAGTCGCAGCAGCAATATTCATAGCCACATACAAAAAAGAAAATTTACTCTCTAGAAAGCTTATAAGCAACTATTCTACAAACTTAAGGGCGAGATAGTTTATATATCTTTCGGTATAAGTAACTATTACATAGTAACATTTATATATTTGTCTTGGTAAAGAATATAAGGTAAAAATGGACAAAAAAAGAGAACCGTATCCAGTGAAAGAATTTTTCAGAGATATGTGGGGCTTTCTAAATGGAAATAGATTAAATTATTCTTTCTTTGTAACTTTAAGAGCAATATCAGAATTAGCACCTTTTGCTATCGCTTATTTCTTAGGATTAACTATAGATTTCTTTACACAGTATGAAAGAGGTCAACCACTTAATCAATTTTATTTTTTCATTACAGCTATCGGAGTTTTAGGAATATTACAGGTCTGGACTAGAATGTATGCTAAGTTAAATAATAGTATTATTGGAGCAAAAACAAGGCAACGAGTAAGAGAAATTTCAATGGCTAAATTAATGGATTTAGAGCTAGAATGGCATGAAAAAGAAGACAGCGGTTCGAAAATACAAAAGATAAATCAAGGAAGCAATCATGTTTACAGTTTTTTCTCAAATTTCACTAATAACGAATCTATTTCTGTGTTGGTAGGGATCTTTGGAAGCCTTGCTATATTCTTTGTTCTAGGATGGAAATATGCTCTATTTAGTATTGTCTATATAACAATTTTCTTATCAGTTGAGTTTTATTATAATAAGCGACTAAGTTATTGGATTAATGAACTAAATAAGATTTCTGAAAAAGTTAGCGGGAAGATACACGAATCTGCTTCAAATGTTCTCTCAGTAAAAGCCTTGGGTTTGGGTAGTATATTTGAAGAATCCGCAAGAAAGCATGAAAAAGAATATTTCAAAATGTGGCTAAACATGAAGAAAACAGGAAATTGGAAAATGAATATAACAAAGACGTTTTCAGCAATTGGTTATGCATTATTTTTATTGATGGTGGGAATTGATTTTTCTATAGGGGCAATAACTATTGGTTCTATACTAGTATTTGCGGCTTATTTTGATAAAATAAGATCCTCTTTGAATAACGTGAGCAGTATGGTTGACCTTTTTATTGAGATAAAATCTGGGGTCGGGAGACTCATGACTATTCTGGGAGTAGATGTTTTTGATAGAGAATCAAGTGGCCTATTAGAATCTCCTTTAAATTGGAAACAAATAGAATTTAGAAATGTAAGTTTTGATTATAGTAAAAAGAAGGTTCTCAAGAACTTTAACTTAATTATTAAACGAGGTGATAAAATAGGTATTGTTGGTAGATCGGGTTGTGGAAAATCAACTTTGATTAAACTTTTATTAGGATTGTACAAAGTTAAAGCTGGTGAAATCCTTATTGATAAAATAAATATTAATAGTTTTAAACATAGTGCCATTACAAATATAATTACAGTAGTGTTGCAGGATTCAGAAATGTTTGATATGACTTTTGCTGAAAATATCGCAATTTCTTCAATGCGGAAAAGTAAAGATTTGCTGAATAAATCTATAAGAATTGCCGCTTTAAATGAGGTGATCAATCGTTTGCCTAAAGGAATGTCCACATTATTAGGAGAGAGAGGATACAAAGTTAGCGGTGGAGAAAGACAGAGAATTGGGATTGGAAGAGCGATTTACAAAAATAGTTCATTATTAATTTTAGACGAAGCTACATCTCACTTGGATAGTAAAACTGAAACCCATATACAAGAAAATTTGGAAAAAGAATTGTCTGACAAAACCCTTATAGTGATAGCTCATAGACTTTCTACATTAAAAAATGTCGATAAAATAATAGTAATTGAAGACGGCGCAATTACAGAGGAAGGAAAATTTAATAATTTAATCAGAAAAAGACAAAGATTTTATGGTTTGTATAAATTACAAAATAATGTACGCTCGTTACATACAAAACAGAGAAAAAGAAATTAGTTAGTTTTCACGTGATAGATCCATCAGTTCTAAGAAAAAATCCTTATAGGTGATAGGTTCCAGATTTTTCAATTCTTCATATGTAAACCACCCAAAATCATTATGCTCTTTAGAAATTTTCAGATTAGCATTCTTTGGTTTTGCTAGAAAAACAACAGCGCGTACTTCATTTTCTTTTTCTATCTTTTTAACAACCTTTTTTAAAATAATGTTCAGATTTGTTTCTTCTTTTACTTCACGAATAGCTGCCTCTTCAAAAGACTCTTCTTTTTCAAGCTTGCCACCAGGACATTCCCAATTACCTCTGTGTCCTTTTTTCTCATCATCATCTCTTCTGATAAGGAGATATTTCCCGTCCTTTTCAATAATTACTTTAACTTGTTTGTCCATATATCTAAACTTAAAAGATTAATTTATAAATATTGTTATATCTTAAGGTTTAATGAAAAACAAAATTGTGAAATTATTTGAACAAGTTCAGAGGATTCCATACAAGGTATGTAAATTTGATAGTAAGTTAATTAATCCAGATATCCCCTATGGAGACTGTAGACATAAATCAGAATTACTTTACTACCTTCTTAGTAAAGATGGATATAAAGTTAAAAAATTGAAGGTGGAATTTAATTGGCGTGATTTACCCATTCCAAAGTATATCTTAGATATTCTAAAAAGATCTGGAACAATTTTTCTACACGATTCTCTTTTAGTAAAGATCAACAATAAATGGACAAATGTTGATTGTACCTGGAACTCAGAACTTGAAAAAAAAGGGTTTCCCATTACTAACAATTGGGGCGGGAGAAAAGATACAAAACAAGTTACAGAAGGTAAGTTAAGATTTTACCAAGAAGGAGATTACATTAAGAAGAAAAAAATTATTAAAGAAGAAGCATTAAAATTTGTTGAAGAGTTAAATAAATATCTATCCTCTTGAGGCATTTTTAATTGATCTTTTTACAAATTGAACAATATTATACAAAGCTTCACCGTAAATTCCAGCTAGGTGCGGAGTTAATATAATTCCTCTATGATTGTAGTTATCATCATTTATATCATCTAAATATACATCTAAACTTGCTTATTGTGGAAAATTCCTTGAACATATCCAAGAAAAAATGTATGATGACCGGATTTTCTTTCAATACTTCCAAAGAACTTTCACTTATTGATTCTCTTTCATCGAAGAAAGATTTAAATTATAACATCTTCTCTAATTTTTATGAATCTGACAGAAAAGGAAAGCAAGATACTATATTCAATTCGCGTGGCATCGGAGAACGATCCTTTAAAACCAGAGTTTCCTCCAGAGAATCCATCTTTTCCTGCAACACCTACTATCAAAATAAATGTTCCTGGATTTACTAATGTCTGGCTTAAAGACGAGAGCAAAAATCCTACCGGGACGCATAAAGATAGAATGGCTTGGGAGATGGTAGTTACTTATAGAGATTTCTTGCTCGCCAAAAAAGACGGACTAACTAAAGACAAACTTCCTCAAATGTCGATTATTACATCTGGATCAGCAGGATTTGCTATTCAGACTATGCTGCGCAAGTATGGATTGCCTAATCTAAAATGCCTTGTAGATATTCATCTAGATGAACAAATTGTGCATATACTTGAGTCTATTGGATGCGAAGTTTACAGAACAGATCTGTCAAGAAAGCCATTCCACTGGAAAGAAATTCTTGAGATTAGTCATAATCTATTGGGTTTGGACATCACTTCAAACGCTGCTCTAGATCCAACAACACGTTATTATGACTGGTTGTGCTATGAAATATTAAATAGCTCTCCTGATTATTGCTTCGTTCCCTTTGGAACTGGAAACCTTTATGAAAACTTGCTTAATCTTAATAAAAAGGAATCCCTTTCAGGAATTCACGATCCAAGATTTTCAGGTGATGTGCAGATAATCAAGAATTGTAATTTTATGGGTGCGACCATAAATGACCCAAAAAGCAAGGCAGATAAATTATATTCTCCGCACTTGCCCTTTGTACATTTTGATGAGCAGTGGATTAGAATATACAAACTAGAAGGTTCGTGCGGACTCGAGTCAAATGTATATGTCGTTCATGAAAAATATATTGACGAAGCTATGAAGATTGCGAAAGACAATAATATAGGGTGTGAGCCATCCGGAATTGCAGGATTAGCATTGCTTCTGCAGATGAGGGGGAAAATACCAAAAGATAAGAAGATACTTATAGTAAATACTGGCAAGACTAAATGGCCCGAGAAAAATGGCTAGATAAGTTCTAATCCTAGCTGATCAAGCCCATTATTTATACTAATTCCGTGGATAAATAATTCTAACAATGGTTGAACTTTTAGTTGCTTCATTTGAGATTCCCAGCGCATTATGTGCTCCTTTGACTTATAAAGAATCTCGATAGTCTCTTTTGAAAGAGGACTTTTTGGCAAAGTGATTACAGTACGATATTTTTGATATAATGTTTCGAACATCTCATCGAGCACCTTTCCAGCTTTACTACCGTGTTCAATAAATAGAAGCAATTTTCCTATTTGAGCAAAGTGAAAAGAAATCTGTCTTAATGAACTTAATAATTCGTGCTCTCTGGTCAGTTGCCTATAATCTGTTCTGAAGACACGCATAAGCGCCGGAGTGTCTACAACATTGTTAATAATTTTTAGTGCAAATAAGTAAACGCGCTCATTATATTCATGTTGTGATTGTATTTCAAGAACATCATCGTGAGAAAACCCTTTAGATAAAAATTTCTGAATAATTTCAATCATGGCTCTGATGCCTGTATCCATTTTTTTTACTAAGCTATACGGAGACATTTCTGTATCTCTGGCTGAAAAATTTTTTAGTACAATAAGATCTTTAGTTTGCTCGATAATATCTAATCCTATAAAGGTTCTAAGATTTTGTATGGCTGAAGCAGCTATAGAAGAGACATTTTTTCCTTCTAAGTTTATAATGGCATAGTTGCGCAAATAAGCTCTTAAGATTTCCCAATATAGAGTTTTAGCGTTCTCTGAGGTTACTCTAATTGTATGGTGGCTCTGTTGTGCTGCATTTAGATATCTATCAACACTAAGCACAAGATCACCAGTCTCATTTTCATCAATAGAAACTTCACTTCCCTTCCCAAGCTTATTCTTCCTGACCCACTCTATAGGTAATGCCAGGTTAAAACTTGAGGCTCCTGACTTGACAAGCTTTCTTTTGTCCATAATATATACAACATATACTAGTATAAAAATATATTGGTTAAATATATATAAGAAGAATGCTTAATAAAATGAAGAGATTCATGAATTTTCAAAAAACTAAAAAATTAAATTATGAGGAAAAAGATATGTGTAAGATTTGCAGTAAAATAATGCATCCTAAAACTTGTGTATTTCACAAAGTATTAACTGGGCACAATGAGTTCAAGCCATTTTTCAACAGAACAAGAAAATTAAAAGGAGGTGAAATCCGAAATGGATGAAAGAAAGCCAACTGAGAACAGCAAACTGGCGACATGATGAACCCTTCTTATTATTGCTGTGAAGTCAGAGGAGCTTTGTTTGCGGAGATTGATAAAGATTTACATAACTTGGGACTAAAAAATACATTATCTAAAAAGGTTGGATTGCAATTAAGATAATGGTACAAAAATTTATTTTGCCGACAATTCAAGAAGAAATAGATTTAGTTAGAAGTAAACCATTTCTATATTGGTATAATATTAAATTTGGTACCAAAGAATTAATTTGCTTTGGTTTGCATCATACAAAAGATGCATCTCACATTCAGTTTAATAAACTTAAAGAAATTTTAATAGATTTTAATCCTCAATGTGTTATTCTTGAAGCAACAGAAGATTTTGTCAAATCATTGAAAAATAATATTCATAGTACACGAGACGAAAGAGAAATTATATGTGCTCTTTTAGAAAATAAAGCAATGGTTATCGGTGGCGATTTAAAAATTCGCGAGACTATGATGTTCTTGCCGAAGAATAAATTTTCTGAAGATGATATCTTAATTACCTTACTTTTATATCAAGTTCATGCAAGATCAAAGAAAGAGAAATTAGCTCCAATTGATATTTTTTTGGAAGAATTAACAAAAGAAAATGTTAATGAGAACGAGAAAATTCTTACAAAAACAAACGAATATTTGAAAATTATGTATGGTAAGCCTTTAGATGAAATGAATTCTAAAGATAATATATATCCAATTCCTGTAAAAGAAAAATGTATTTTAAATAAAATCTCAAGAAAAATAAGCGAAATAAGAGATAATAATATGTTAGAAACAATAGAGACAAATATAAAAAGATTTGATAGAGTTATCTTTTTTGCGGGCAGAAATCATGTAATAAGGCAAGAAAATTTCATAAAAAATGTATTATTACATAGTTTGAAAATATAATTTTATTATGGAAGATGAAAAAACACTTATAGACGAGCAATATCTTAAAAATAAAATAAATTTGCCACATCAATCCACCATTAGAATTCTTCCGTTTCCAAATTTAGTGCCATATTATCTCAGATAGTTTTTTAAGTTGATCTTTATTTAAAATAGTATCCTCTTTCTGCGTTATTCCTAGCGCTTTTAGTCCATTGAAGACTATTACTTTATAATGATCATAGCTAGACATTGAACTATACCGTTTTCCACTTAATTCTTTAGTAAGAAATTTTTTACTATATTCCCTACCTAATGCCTTCTCAAGTAAATAAAACTCGCGGATCAGAGTGGAAACCTTTAGATTATGAGGGTTTGCAACTTCAAGTATGAATTTGAGGTATATACGAATTCTATCCGTTTCAGGAATTTCTTTAATTCTAAATTCCTTTAAATCTATTATTTTGTCAAGTGAACCAATTTTTCCAGACTCTATAAGCTCTCCATAAATGCCATTCTTGCTATAACTTTGTCCTGCTGTGCTAATTCTACCTTCCCTGGCAGATTTGATTGCCATTAACACACCTTCAATCGAATTCTTAACACTTTTAGGATCGACCTCCATTTCTTTTCCAGACCGCATACTTTCAAAAAAGGAATTCCACATCCTTGTAAATGAATCTAACCAATTCTCCGTAATTGGGGCCTCAATTAGAATATTCTTCTCAATTGCTTCTTTTGTATTGTCAATGTATTCAATTAATCCGGTTTCATCAAGAGTGAGGGTTTTATTATTAAATCTGTAATAATGTTTGCCTTCATAAAGCGTATTTGAGATAATATTATTATGTTCTAATATGATTACTCCCTTTATCCCCCCCGATAGCTCTAAATTAATAAAACTAGTGTCAAATCCATCTATGACTCCAGAAGTATTATCTGCTTGGCAGTATATTTTTTCTACCTTCTTTCCAGTAAGATAAGACAATAGATCAATAATGTGAATTCCATTATCAACGATTACATAATCTTCATATCGCGACCTCCAACTCTCTAGAGGTCTAACTTTATGAATATGTTTTCTGAATCGGATCTCAAAGTATCTTAGATCATCAATATTTTTTAAAAAATATTCTTTCGCTTTAATAATGTGATTAAAAAACCTATAACTTTGCCCAACAAATATTCTTTTACCCTGATCAGCTAGATCTATGACTTTTTTTAAATGATATTCATTGAGAACGAGAGGTTTCTCACAAAAAATAGGTTTGTCAGTTTTTTCTGATAGTTTCATTATTACCTCAAAGTGCTTTTTAGGGGGTATGAGAACAACAAATACATCTATTTTGTCATCATCAATCATTTCTTCTAAAGAGTCAAAGATGACTAATTCGCTGAAGTTAGATTTTAATTTTTCAGATGATTTTCTGTCAATGTCGAACACCGAATATAGGCTGCCCAATTTCGTCTTTTTGATAGCTGAACAATGGAGATCGGAGATATTTCCCGCCCCGATTATTCCAAGATTATATTTTTCTTTTATCATTTTTTTTCTCCATAATGTAAAATCTATAGTATGGATCTTCTTGCATTCCAAACTCAGAGATTATATTAAAATATTCTTTTAAATATTTTCTAAAAAAGTCTTTAGCGATTGCTAGAGCTATAGGACTTTTCCCATTATTTGCAGTGCATACAAATTTTATACTTTTCATTATAACTACTATATAACTACAATATATAAGGTTTTTCTACTAGAAGATTATAAAAACTACAGAGCCCTATAGAATTATGGCAAAGATAAAAATTTGTGGTATTCATAGTTCTATTGAAGCAAATGAAGCAATAAAAGCAGATGCCTTCCTGCGCCACATCCAATGTCTAAAACATTTTTACCCCTTACGTCACCCAAATATTTTCCAACAAAAGTGAAAATATCTTCAGAAGGCCAATAAATATATTTAGAACTTTTTTTATAAAATTTATCCCATATTTCCCAATTATCTGATGATTCTTCCATAAGAATATAAAGTATGGATGATTATAAAGGTTTAGAAAGTTTTTAAAATATACTTTCATTATAAATAAGATGGAAATATTAAAGAAAATGAATGATTTAATTGGAAAAGATAGTATTAAATCAATTGATGATTGGAAAAATATTAATATTAATACAAAGAAAAACTTATCAGAGTCTATAGTTCCTAAAAATTTTCTAGAATTAAGAATTACCAGCGGTTCTACAGGAGAACCATTATACGTATTCTACTCAAAAGAAGCAGTTGAGGGATTTATCAGCAGAACAAGAAAATCAATAAAATTGTCTGAAGTGTCAAACAAAGATATCGTGTTGAATCTTTTTGCATATGGAAATTATGTCCCGGGCAGTATGTATGAAAGAGCTTGTTTATTAGAAGATATTTCAATATTGCCACTAGGTGCACCAAATACCTATCCAAAAGAGAAAATTATTGAGGTTATTTTAAAAATAAAACCAACCGTGTGGTTTTCAGTACCAAGTTATGCTTTAGGTTTATTAGAAATTCTTAATAAAATTAGCCCAAAAATAATGCCAAAAAAGGTAATTGTTGCAGGTGAAATGTTGTTAGATTCATATATATCTAGATTTAAAGAGTTGGGAGTTGAAGTAATCAACCATTTTGGCTTAACGGAATGTCCTGCTATCGGGGTTTCAAAAAAAGGAAATCCCAGATTAATAAAGGTAATAAATGAAGGCATTTATGTTGAAGCAATAAAAATTAAAGAGGATATGCTATTGGCTATAACAGATTTAAATAACAAAGCCACGCCCATAGTTCGTTATAATACTTGGGATGTTCTTAAAGATATTATATATAACGATGATGGTTCAATAAGCGAGTTTATTGTTATTGGAAGGAGTGATGATTTAGTAAAATTACAAGGAATGTTGACTTCAAAAACAAAAATAGAAGAAATACTTTCAAAGTATACAAATGATTTCATTGTTAATTTCAAAACTAAAGAAAATAGAGATTATGTTGAATTTGTACTGCCAAAAGAATTTAAAGATAAAGAAAATGAGATATTAAAAGAACTTGCATTTATTTATGTGAAAAAAGAAGTGATATTCTTACAGCAAATCGATGTTCCAAAAACAAGTTCCAGTAAATTAAGACATATTATCGATTTAAGAAAATGAGAAAACAAATCCTTGTGATTGGTTCTTCAAGCAATGTTGCTCAAGATATATCTGAGTGTTTAACAAATAATGAATATGAATTAACTGGAACTTATAATAAAACAAATCCAAAAAATCCTGAATGCTACAAGACGCTGATTAAAATAAATTTTTCAAATAAAACTGAAATTAAAAAATTGAAAACATTGTCAAACGTCTCTGATGTAATTTTTACAATAGGCAAGGCAGAGTTTTTAGATGAAAAGGTATCCAATATCAATTACAAAACTTTATTGAATCTAATCAACTATCTTAACTCAATTAAAAATAAAGTGAGAATTGTTTTTTGTTCGTCATCAGCAGTATATGGAAATAACACTTCAAAAATCATTGATGAAAAATCTAAAAAAATTCCTTAAATCTGTTCCTTAATTCATTAAAAGATTGTTTTGATAAATCAAAATGAAGTTTCACATTGTTATTGATAGCATTACATTGATTATTAAGGCCTTCTTCCTCAAATGGTTTTATCTTAAGTATATCGAGTTCGACCATTATTTTTTTCTTTGCTTCTTCTATTTTATCTTCACTAGTTAAAATCTCCGCCTCAAAATTATATCCATAATCTTTTATCTTGACAAGTGAAAATTCAATTTCTTTATATTCGTATGTCTGCGTTTCTGCGGTGTAGATTACTCCGCATTTCCATCCGAGAGCCATTAAAAAGTTCACATATTTTTCAATCTCTGAAGGCTTAAAGAAAATAGAGGTTTCTTTTCTGCTATGTGCTGCAGTGAATTTTCCCTGCTTTACTATAATTTCTGGCTCGCCGTTCGTGATTCGCATCCTAAGATCAATTTCATCATCTTCTGCCGCAGAATATTTTTCTGGAACCCCCTTCTTAAAATACATAAAAGAAATTCTTTTCTTGCTTTTTTTGAACTTTCCAACTTGCTGGAATTTATTTTTTAAACTATTAAACTGCTCTTTGGAAATTTTCCCTATAAATTCTACTTCAACATTTTTTGTCATCTTGTCTCTTCCTTTAAAGCACATAACGTATATAAAATCTTTTCTACATTTTCTAGGAAGACATTTGGATCTCTTGTCATGCTTATTCTAAACCATAGTTCGTTTTCTGGGGCAAAGTGCTGAAAGCTAAAGAATAACTCCTTCTTTCAATGCTAAGCTTACTATCGATATTTTATTTTTCAACTTCTCAAATTCTTTAGGAGTATAACATATAAAATCTACAGCTATAAGAGCTTTCCAGTAATTATACATCAAAGCTCCCCTTTTGAAATAGCCCATGCCTTCAAAATCTTCTGAAACAATAATTAAGTCTACATCACTATCTTTACGTGCTTCTCCTCTTGCTCTACTGCCAAACACTATCACCTTTGCTATGGTGAAATCTTTTTCCAATCGTTTAATGAATTTTTTTACTTCTTTGAGATAATTTGTTTTGTCCATGTTATCACCTCTTTTGTTTTATCCACAAGCTGAGAAATTTTCTTTTCTATTTCTAAAAATTCTTCGCCTTCATTCACATCAGGATATCTGGAGTACTGATAGATAAGTGTCAATATCTTGCATCCTTCCTGAATTGAAGACGGCGCACCAACACTTCGAGCAAGGAATACCAGATCATGAGTTTTCATTAATTCCTTTCGTTTTTTTATGTATACTGCTTTGAGTGCTTTTTCAGCAGCTTGTTGTAGATAGAAAGACCCTGCTTTCATTTTTCCCCCGTCTATTAGATAAAGTGCTGTGTCAAAATCTTCTTCAGCTTTCTTTAGCCATTCTTCATACTCAGTCATACTTTCTTTTAGCCATGAATACTTATAAAACTTCCTAATTAATTTCATATTAAAATCGCCCGCAATTATCGGGTTGATACTTATTTTTTTACACCATTCTAGAGTTTGTTTTAAATGTTCTTTTGAACCTATGATTGGGGGGCAAAGTGCTGAGAAAAAGTATAAATACTAAGTGAAGAGGGATAGTGTATGGAAACTATTACACTTGAAAAAATCTACGCGCGGCTACTGCAGCTCGGCAGGGATGTAGAGCAGATGAAAGCGTGGTTGAGAGAGGACTTTCAACTTTCTGATGAAGTAGTCTATGAAATAGAGCTGTCTAGAAAAAGGCCAAAGAAAGATTTCATCACCCATGAAGAAATGCGAAAAGAGTTCGGATAAAATAGGATGGTTTCTATAGACTGGGATCCTAAGGCGAGAGAATTTCTGAGAAAACTGCCTAAAGAAATTGCTAAAAGAATCTTTAGAAAAATAGATGAAGAAGTAAAGTATAATATCGGGCACTATCTCGAAACGCTCATTGGTAGGGAGGGATTTAAAATTAGAGTCGGAGATTATCGTCTTTTCATTGATTATGATAAAAGTAAAGATCTTTTAATTATTAGGACGATTCGGCATAGGAAAAACGCCTATAAGTGATGCTGTTCCTGTCTAAATGCCAAAACTAATTAGATTTATTGCGCTCAAAACTATCGCATCCAAGAGTACGATGACTAATCGGGATGCGCTCGCTCTAGGAAGAAAAATAAAAAAGGGGCGCTTTGCAGCGTTAAAAGAAAAGAAAAAATAAAAAAAGGCTCCGTAAGGAGCCATAAACAAATTATTTAGGATTTTTTAAGGTCTTCTAATATGCTTTTAGCCGCTGAGATGATTCTTTTATTAGAGTAAGCTTCATGAGTGTCTTCCCACAAACCATATTGATAAATTGTGGAAAGCCCATAAAGTGCCCTTTCTATGTCTTTTGGAACTGGTTGGCTAGATAAGATATCATTGTAAGAAGAGAGCCCGCCATATCTAAGTTCATATGCTATGATTTTTTTGTTTGTGGTCTCATCCTCAGGATTTTCAAGGAATTTACTATAAAGTCCAATTAATTCTCGCTTCATTTTTTGAAAATCAACAGCTTCTGACATTTTTAATACTTATCTATACCATACTTTTTCAGAATCTTTTTTATACCTAAGTTATCAGCGAATAAATCAGCTATAGCTGCGTCATAACTATTCAATTCAGCAATTTTTTTACCGCTGTAATCTTTTATCAGTGACTTGCCTCCTGGTCGTTCATGTATGTGCAGTTGAAAACCTAAAGAGGGAAAATCTCTTATTGTTAAAGGTCCACTACTTCCAGAACTTAGCGGTCTGCTTCCACCCAAAGGTCTGCTTCCACCCAAAGGTCTGCTAAAGCTGTACAAAGCACTAGCACTCAAAGACTCTAAATCTACAATTGTGTAAACTCTTTGTCTTTCTGGCTCAGTTCTTTGTATCGGTATCGTCTGATACATCATCTGTTCAAGTTGCATTTTTCTCGGTACCTACTTTCAATTGTATTTGTTTCTCTCTAAGAGAATTTGAAAGTAAATCTTCTTTTGTAAATAATCTAATTCCGGATTCAAGAGCCAAAGCATTTTTTAGATAAGTTAAAGAGTACATTAATCCCCTAATTCTATCTTGAGAGTTTTCAGGATAATTTTGAGCGAGATTTTTTTGATTGACACTCTCTTGTAAATTATGTTTTATTGAATCTTCTATAATCGGTTGGGATAAAGTTTTCTCTCTCACTTGCTCAAAATAATCTTTATCTCCAAAAAGAAACTCTCCAGTTATTACGGGGTTAGTAACTGCTATATCAAATAATATTAATCTTCTTTCAAGGTCATTAGGAGCATAAACTCTCACATCTAGCCACGAATCTGTTTCTGGTAAATTTTCTCCAACCATAAAAACATCAATATCGCTAAATTCTTTTCTTGAACCATAAAGTAAAGCAAAACTTACATCTTCAAGTTTGTCTTTGTAAATATCTTTCAACAATCTCTTAACTCTCTCTGGCGTTGTTCTTCTCGCTAAACCACTCGCATAAAAAGTTGCTAAGTTTCCATAGCTTTTAGAAAAATTAATCACAGATTCAACAGCTTCTTTATCTTCATTTTGCAGAGAATCGTATTTTCTTCCAAATTCATCTCTTAAATTATGCTCGCCCGAAAGTAAGTATTCTGTCCAAATTGCAAAGAGCTCATATTGTGTTAAATTTTGTTTTCTAAATTCATCTAATTCTTGAAAGGTTTGGCTTTGTTTTCTAAATCTCTGTAAATCTTCTAATTTAAATTGTCTTTTTTGAAATTCCTGCTTTTCTTCTTCTAACAATCTTTTTTCTAGCTCAACTAATTTTCTTCCTTGTAAAGATTGTTCGCAGTATAAACCATGTCCAAAATATTCATGAAATAACCTTAAAGGATTTTCGTTTCTAATTACTGCTCTTTGATTTCTTGGTAAATAAATTCCTGATGAGTTTGGATTTAATCCTCTTGTGTTAGCAAATTCATTCCATTGTGATTCTGAAATTTGTTGTAAAGAAGTTTGCTCTGGTTTGTATCCTAATAAATCTTGATAAAAAGAGTTAGAAGTATCTATTAAGTTTTCTATTTTTGGTGCTTGTATTTGAACTTGCGCCATTTTTGTTTTTTCAAGAATCAGGGCATCTTGAGGTGCCTTCACCTCAAAGTATTAAGATGGCACTTGTTTAAATAATTTCTGGTTTTCTAGGCTATGTGTAAATTTACTTCCTAATTAACACATAGCCGGATATCACAGTATCTCTGAAACTTCTCAGCAATAGAAAAGCTTAAATAACTTGCTTTCCTTAAGCTAAATATGGGATTAATTGA
>CAZOCP010000005.1:0-34526 GCA_964578345.1 Candidatus Woesearchaeota archaeon | reverse complement strand
TGAAGCTGTTGAGAGATTACGAGAGGTTGTAAATCCAAAATTGCTAGAAGATATTCTTGTTATGCAAAAGAAGCTTTAATTTTATTATCATCTGCATTTAAGTGGTATCAAATGTCTCTAACCTGCACAATTTTTTCAATTCAATAAACCGTGAGCTGTAAAGTTAGCGTCAGTGAATATTAGAAACTTTATTAAATAACCTCTGTCCTAAGTATTTTTAAAGGTATTGAGTATTTTTTATATTATGGATATATTAATTATTAAAATAGGGGCTTTGGGAGATGTAGTGAGAACAAGTTTTTTAGCACAGGCGATAAAAGATAAATACAAAAAAGAAAGCCCTAAAATGTATTGGATTAGTGACAAGAAAGCCAAACCCTTATTTATTAACAGTCAATATATAGACTATTTTATAGAATCTGAAAATAAAGATAGAATAAAAAATATCAGTTTTGACTTGATTATTAATCTGGAAGAAGATGAAGAGACTTGTGCTTTTGCATCTTCATTGAAGTACAAAGAATTTATAGGTTTTGGTTATTCAAATAGAAAAGTTTTTCCCACTCCTACGACTCGTGAGTGGTTTGCAATGTCTGTACTTGGGAAAAAGCCCTTGAATGATATATTAAAAAAGAAGAATAAAAAAACCCACAGACAACTAATGGCTGAAATAGCTAGGGTGAGCTGGGAAAGATACGCACCTTTTTTGAGGCTTAGTTTAAAACAAAGGGAAATAGCAAAAAATTTTGCTAGACGATACAACTTGTCTTCTGAAGACTTCATTTTAGGCATTAATGTTGGTGGAGCTGATAGATGGCCTAAATCTCTCCCGATTAAGAAAACTGTTTCTTTAATTGAAAGGCTTTATAAAGAATTTCAAGCTAAAATATTGCTTTTCGGTGGGCCTAATGAGATAGAAAGAAATAAAGAAATTCTAAAAAAAGTAAAAGTTCCTGTAATTGATACAGGATGTGGTAATGATTTAATAGAATTTCCTGCCTTAATAAGCTTATGTAAAATTATAATAAGCACTGATAGTTTAGGCCTGCATCTTGCTTTAGCTCTTAAGAGAAAAACTGTTTGCTTGGTTGGCCCGACTTCTCCATCCGAAATTGATATGTATAACACAGGAGAAAAGATAATAGCAAAATCTTCATGCGTCTGTTGTTATAAGAAAACATGCAGAAGCATGGAGAAGATTAATATCGAGGAGATTATTTTAGCGGTAAAAAAAATAAAGAAGGAAAAAATTTTCTTAGTTATAACTGCCTTTAAAGAGAAAAAAATTGGCAAAGCTATTGAAGCTGCACTAAACCAGAAAACAAAATATGAATATGATATTGTGGTATCTGCTCCAGATAAAGAAACTTTGGATATTGCAAGAGTTTATGAAAAAAAATATAACAGAATAAAAATATTCAAAGATCCAGGAAAAGGGAAGAGTTATGCTCTAAACCTTCTATTTAAGAAACTGGACAGCGATATTCTTATTCTTACTGACGGAGATATATGGATAAGCAGCAATTCTGTTGAAGAAATAGCTAAAAAATTTTCTGATCCCGAGATTGGATGTGTCGGAGGGCGACCTGTTCCTGTTGAAAAGAAAACTAATAAATATGGATATTGGGCAAATTTTCTTTTTGACGCTGCTCATCGTATTAGAAAGAAAGCGTCGGAAAATTATGAATTTCTGGAGTGCTCTGCATATCTTTTTGCTTTCAGGAAAAAGATAATTAAACAAATACCCTTGGATGTCGCAGAAGATGCAATTATACCTTATTATTTTTGGGAAAATGGATATAGAATTGGGTATGCTGAGAATGCTGAAGTTTATCTCACAAATGCCCATAATTGGAAAGATTGGATAAAACAAAAAATAAGAACGAGCAAAGCGCATGAAAAATTAAGTAAATATGTTAATACTTCAATAACTCCCAGAGTGAAAACTTTCTGGAACGAAGGGAGGGGAGTTCTTTGGGCTTTTAGATATCTAAATAATATTAAAGAACTAATTTGGACATTTGAACTAGTTTTTGCCAGGCTATATATGTGGATTAAAGTGTATATAGATACTAAATTCTTTGGGAAAGAATATGGAGATTCTTGGGAAAGAGTTGAGAGTGCAAGATAGACATTGTGTTAAGTAAATCTTAAAATATAAATTATCTGGAAAATCTTTTATTCCTAAATGAAATCTCTTTTCATGTTTCATTCTGGACTCGACATATTGTAAAGATATAAAAAGTGCTGCACCTAAAGTCAAGAATGGCTGAAGAAGAAAGAAATTCTATAAATAATAATTCAAGAGAGCGCCTTAATAGGTTAAAGGACAGTGTCTCTAAGTGGCTGAAGGATCCTTATAACCTTGCTATTCTTGGAATAGTTATTTTGGCATTTATTATTAGAATTCATTATATAATACTTACTAAGGGGCAAACATTATGGTGGGATGAATCAGAGTATATGTCTACTGCTAAGCATTGGGCTTTTGGAGTACCTTATGAATTAAATGAGCAGAGACCCCCAGTATTCCAATTATTGGGCGCATTGCTGCTTCGTCTTGGATTTGAAGAATTTGCCTTAAAATTTTTCCTTGTGGTTATCCCTTCTACGGCGGTTATTTATATTATTTTTTTATTAGGAAAGGAATTATTTAATAAGAGGGTTGGTATTTGTGCTGCTCTTGCTTCTGCAGGAATGTGGTCTTTCTTATTTTGGGGCGCGCGTTTTCAACCGGATTTTCTTTCTCTTACATTCCAGCTTCTCTCAATATTTTATTTCTGGAAACTTTTCAAAAATCCTGAAAGCAAATATGCCTTACTTGCCGGCTTATTCGCTGCAATGGGATTCTACTTTAAAATATCTGCTTTGCTGGTCCCTTTGTCTGTTTTTGTATTTATACTTTTTAAAGATGGACTAAAATTTATTAAAAATAGAATTTATTGGAGAGCCTTGCTTTCCTTTATTATCTCGCTTATTCCTTTTGGAATTTGGCAATATATACTTTTTGGAAGCCCGGCTGCTTTTGCTCCTTCTTATATAGGAGGAAGAGGAATAAGCGAAAGACCGTTGGGATGGATGACTTTAGATTTCTTTTATGGATTTCCTAAGATATTATTCTTTGTTCTATTTTTAATAGGGCTCGCCGCCGCAATATTTAGAATAGGAATTTCTTTTGATATTTTAATGAAAGATGAGAAAAGAAGATTTGATTCGTACATTTTTTCTATTATGTTTATTATTTTAGTTTCTAGTTTTTATATATTTTATATACAGGGGGCTATTGAAGACAGATGGGTCTTTATTATGGCTCCTTTCCTTTTTTACTTTGCTGCTGATGGAATGTTGCTGACATTTTCTTATTTAAAAATTAGAGGAAAGTATGTAATAGCTGCGCTGATGTTATTACTTTTTGTCTTTTTCTATGTACAACAACTCAATCACGCAGACGCTCTAATTAAAAATAAACTGCCCTCTTATTCCTTAGTTAAAGAAGCTTCTGTCTGGATAAGAGATAACAGTGGAATTGACGACTCTGTTGTCAGCGCCTCATACACACAAACTACTAATTATGCTGAAAGAAAAGTTTATCCGTATGCACCTTACCAAAATGAATCTTCTTTTACAGAGTTTCTACTAGAAAAACGTCCAAGATATATGATGCTCTCAAATTTTGAAAATCATCCTCAATGGGCATATCAAATGCAGATACATCCAAATGGAATGCCTGCAAAAATTAGCCTGCCTTATCTTAATTCAACTGTCCTTGTTGATCAACAAGGACAAGCAATAGTAATGGATATAAAAGAAAAAATACAGATTGGAAATATGAGGTTCACATTAGTCTATCCTAAAAACCAAATTAATGGCGTCTTTGTTTACGAGATAACTTACGCTTAATCTTTTATAAAACTTTATAAATAAACCATATTTGCAAGGTATATGTGTGGTATTGCAGGATTTTCGTGGGCTGATAAGAAGCTTATTGCTAAGATGACTTCTGCACTGGCTCATCGCGGTCCGGACGACTCTGGATTATATGTTGATAGATATATCTCTCTTGGACATAGAAGATTGAGTATAATAGACACTTCAATAAATGGACATCAACCAATGTACAATGAGACAAAAAATATAGTAGTTATTTTCAACGGCGAGATATGGAACTATAAAGAATTAAAAGTAATCTTAGAGAAATCTGGACATCATTTTTCGAGTTCTTCTGATACTGAAGTTATAGTGCATGGTTATGAAGAATATGGAGAAGAGATAACTAAAAGATTAGATGGTATGTTTGCTTTTGCTATTTGGGATATTAGAAAGAGAAAACTTATTCTTGCTAGAGATAGAATCGGAAAGAAACCTCTGTATTATTATCTTGACGAAAGGAAATTAGTTTTTGCTTCCGAGATAAAAGCAATTTTAGTTGATGCATCTATCAAAAGATCAGTAAATATGCAATGCCTATCTGATTATCTTACTTTGCGTTATTCACCTAATGAAGAGACTATTTTTGAGCATATAAAGAAAGTTGAGCCCGGGACTTTTCTGATATATCAGAATGGCAGAATAAATAAAAAGAAATATTGGAAACTGCCATCTTTTACTCATAGATTTGATCCTGATATTTTAAAGACAGATAAATTAATTGAAAATTCTATAAAGAAAAGACTAATATCGGACGTTCCTTTAGGAGTATTTCTATCTGGCGGGCTTGACTCTAGCACTTTAGTTGCGTATATGTCTAGAATAAAGAAGAATATAAAAACTTTTTCTGTTGGCTTTGGAGACAGCACCGATGAGACATTTTATTCTAGGATTGTCGCTGAAAAATTTGATACAGAACATACCGAGATAAAACTTGACAGCGATATTCTTGCATATCTGCCTTCGGTAGTTTGGCATCTTGATGAACCTCTTGCGGATCCGGCAGCATTGCCTACTTATTTATTATGTAAAGAGGTTTCTAAAAAAGTAAAAGTGGTGTTGTCAGGAGAAGGAGGAGATGAAGTTTTTGGAGGATATCATACTTTCAATTCTATTGAAAATCTTAATAAAATTAAAAAATCAGTTCCAGGATTTATTAGAAGATCCTTAATTAGCCCGGTATTCTCTGCTGTCTCTCCATTTTTTGGATATCCTACAAAGCAGAAATTAGCGCTGGCTTCTGAAGTCTTATCTGAACTTGAGGACATAAATAAAAGTTATATTAAATTATTTTATTTTCCATTTGATTATTCAACGAAGAAGAATTTGTTTAGTGATAGTTTTTTTTTGAATAAAATCTCTCTTGCCACTCCTATCGAAGATAATTTTTTAAAGAGTACTGATTTGAGGACAAGCACATTGCAATATTATTTTTCTGAGTGGCTTCCTAATGATTTGCTTATGAAGGCTGATAAAATTGGAATGTCTCATGGCCTTGAAATAAGGACGCCTTATCTTGATGCAGAACTAATTGATTATTTTTCAGGATTAGACAATAAATATAAGCATAACCGCCTTCTTTTTCGTGAGACTATAAATTCATTGCTACCTAAAGAAATATTGAAAAAGAAGAAACAGGGTTTTGTTCTTCCTCTTTCCAGCTGGTTTGAAAAAAAAGATATTCTAGATAGAATTATGCCGCACCTTATCGATTTAGAGAAACGAGGAATATTCAATAAAGAATGTTATGAGGAAATAATAAATAATCCTTCAGAATTTCGCAATGATCATAGGATCTGGTTGTTTTTAAATCTGGAAATATGGTATAAATTGTATCTGGACAATATCGAACCAGGAAGGATTAAGTTATAGGAAGAGTTTTTATGGCCGGTAAATTAAAAAAATCCAGGATAAAGGTCAGCATCGTATTAGGAATATACAATGCAGAGAGGACATTGAAAGAGTGCCTGAATTCTATCTTTATTCAAGATTATCCGAAATCTGAATATGAAGTTATAGTTGTAGACGGCGGATCTAATGATAATACTCTTGGAATTGTAAAAGATTTTATGATAAAAAATAAAAACCTGCTTCTTGTACACAACTCTAAAAAATTTTCAGAAGGTAGAGGAATGAGCAAAGATATTGGAGTTGACTATGCAAGAGGAGATATAGTAATCTTTCTTGATCATGATAATATTATTCTGCATAGAGATTGGCTACATAAAATGATGTACCCATTTAAAGTTAATTCAAAGATTATGGCATCTCAATCTATGCTACAATTTTTAGAAGGAGACAGCAATTTTCTTAAATATATCAATGCTTTAGGAGTAGAAGATCCGTTTGCAGTCCCGCATTCTCTTGTTTCACAAGTTGTACTTCATCCTGAAAAATTTAAGCTTGTTGAAGATAATTATTATGTTCACAATCTTAATGAGAAACATGTTCTTTATGGAGGAGCTAATGGGGGGGCTTTTAGGAGAGAAGTTTTTCAGAGAATAGGAGGATATACTAGAGATGTGGATGTATATGCCTCAATGGCATCTTTAAATATGGTTGTTGCAGTTGTAAAAAATGCAAGGATTTATCATAAGACTTCTAATGATTTTCTTAGTTTTATGAAGAAAAAAGGAGTCTACTTCTATAGATTTATAGATAAAGAGTATACTACTAAGAAATTTCAGTGGATACCAAAGGACTTTTCTGGAAAAATTAGATTCTATATACAAGTGGCAGGCAATCTAAGCATTATCTCTCCTTTAATGCTGAGCATTAGACAGGCTTTCAGAAGCAAGAGATTATTCTGGCTTTTGCACCCATTTTATCTATTTTTTATTACATTAGAATATGGATTAATTACTCTGTATCGTCTTGGGAATTTTATTGATTATGGCAGAAGAGATATCTGAAATCTTTGTAGCTTTTACAATGATATCTAATCCTTTATAATTTTTCTGGCTGTATGTTTTTTCTGAGCTTTTCTTCAAAATTCCGAATGGAATTGTTCTCTTTAAAATAAATTTAAAGAATAAGTGTATATATAGATTAGCTAAAAGAGTCCAATTCTCAACTACATTTAAATTGTCTATTTTAAAACCTTGTTCTATTAATAGTTTTGTAATAGATTCGTTTGTATAATGTCTTTTGTGCTCTAAATATTTGACAGGATTTAGATAATGAAGAGGATGTGTATTTGGAACTGCAACGATCAATGTTCCTCCTTTTTTCATGACTGAATTTATCCAATTTGCTGCTTTTATATCGTCTTCTAGGTGCTCTAGAACTTCTAGAATTATAACTTTATCAAAATAATTATTTTTAAATGCGGGCTCTTTAAGTATGTCTCCCTCGATAAGTTTTGTCTTTTTTAAGAAAGTATTTGCATGTCTTAATTTTTCTTTATCTATGTCTATTGTTACGCACTCTTTTACTTTATTCTCTAAGAAGATTTCTAATTCTGGTATGTTCGATATACCGATGTTTAATACTTTATCGCCGAGTTTGAGTTTGAGAAGGCTAACTATATAGGCTATTCTGGCTGAGACTTCATTATTTTGAATAGACTTTTTAAAACATTCTGAGTTCATAAAGATATCTTGAAATTAGGTTTTTTAATATTTCTCGTGTTATGTTTCTATTTAATCTGCCTACTTTAATATAGATGGAATACCAGTACAGTTTGATCCCTTTTCTCCATTTGAATAAATATACTTTAGACAGCTAATAATCTCTTTATCTAATTTAATACAGGCCGGCCCTGTTCCATCATTCATGATGCTTTTTTTTACTCTCCAATCAAAGTGCCCAAACCCAAAAACATGAAGGAGTTCATGCAATTCTGTATCTGGATAATTTGTACATCCTCCGCTAAAATGATTATCTAATTTTGCATTGTATAAATTAACATTTCCCCCTATAATTCTCATATCTTCTGATATTATTGGGCTTCCCTCTCCTGCAATATAAGATCCAGAAATATTGCTATCTGTAACGTTAGCAAAACAATGGATAATAATGAGCCCAGTATTATTTACTTCATTGAATGATAAAATATTTTCAGTTTCATTCTCTAAGATAAAAAATGCCTCTGACAGTCTTCTATTGACTATCTTTCCACAAAAATTCTCCGGATCTATCTGATAAGTAATTGGCATTATGCTCCAATATGGAAAATTAGGGTTTTTTATTTTATCAAGTGTTTTTTCATTGTGCTCTGTGATTATGGAAACAGAATCTTCATTTGCGCTTTTATTTAATGCCTCGTCATTGAATTGTCCATCTTTAGGAATTTCTTTTGTTCCGAGCAGAAAAAATGCTAATGTAAGTATTAATAAAATTATTGCTATATTTACTTTTGTTAGTGTATTCATATTAGGCCTTGTTTTTTTTTGATAGTGAATTGTATTCTACAAAAAGCCGTTTAAAAAAATTCTGTAATGAACGTAGGTTCATTTTATCTATCTTTGCAATTTTGTTATAGTTTTTAATTAATTCTGGGGTCAATTCTTCAATATTTAGAACTGCCTTTATTCCTGTCTTCTCTTCCAGAAAGAGAGCGAATTCTACTTGGTGGTCATTTATATGCTCTTTGTATTTTTTCTGCCGTGGAACTGTTATAAGCGGCTCTTTGTTATACAGAACAAACTCCAGCAAAGAGGTAGCTGAATGGCTTATTACTAACCTTGCTTTTTTGAAATATGGGTCTAATGAAGGAGCAAAATCAAATACTTTAACATTTTTTGGTTTGTATGATGTAAACCCTTTCTGAACGATAACCTCTTCTTTTATTAAAGGAGCTATTTCGTCTATTTTTTTTATCAGGCGATTGAATTGGCCAGGATGAGTTCCTACTGTGACGAAAATCATAGAATTCCTCCTTCATACCTCGCTTTCTTTCCGTATTTTTTAATCATATTTCTATGCTGTACAAGAAATATATCTGAAAAGAAATAGCATGCACGCGCAGACCAATTCGGAGTCTTTACTCTTATCACGGTATCTATAAAAATAGTTTTTATTTTTAATGTTTTTGCTGCGATGACTGCTGGAATTGAAATCTGGGCTCCGTTAGTCACCATCAAAGAAATTCTCTCTTTCTTAAAAATATCACGTAATTTCAAGAAAGCAACTAAATATCTGAAAGGATTAAAACCTAAATAATCCTTTCTAAAGTAATATACAGGATATTTTTTTAGGAAAGATTTATCTTTTTTTGTGCCTGCTAATTCTGGATGTTCTGTAATTAAAATTGGCCTGTTCCTTCCTATAACTTCTTCAGTAAAAATAATATGAATCTGGCCGCTGTGGCCTCCTTGAGATGCAATAAATGCTATATTCATTATATTTTGTGATGTACTTTTAATTTTTCTGGAAGATTATCATAGGTATCTATTATAAATTTAAATGGAGAGTTAAATAAACGCAGACGTATTATGCTTGTGAACATTTGAAATGAGACTTTGGTAATATTAAGTTTTGACTCTTTTTGGTCCTCCCAAACTGTAGGCGTCTCTGCTATTTTAAATCCATTTATTTTTAAATTGTAAAGAAGCTCGATATCGAAAGCCCATTGACTCATACCTAAAGAAGGAATTACTTTTTTAATAGCCTTTGAAGTAAATAATTTTGCCCCGCATTGAGTATCTTTAAAGTTTAAGAGAAGAATGCTTTTAACCAAGAAGTTGAATGTCCTGCTAGAGATTCTGCGCAGAGTTGCCTGTTTTGTCTTTATAATGCTTCCCTTCATCCATCTGCTTGCAATAATTCCGTCGTAGCCTGATAATCTAATTATCAGATCATGAAATGCTTCTGGAGGGGTCGCCATGTCTGCATCCACAAATCCGATTAAATCATTATTCTCTTGGATTGCAGTCTTGAATCCTTCAATGACTGCATATCCCTTTCCTCCTCTTTCTAAATCTAAGTATGTTATCCTTTTATTTTTTTGTTCCATATCCTTTACTATAGTAAGAGTTTTGTCTCTGCTTGCATTAATGACTACAATAATCTTATATTCTAGTAAATCTTTATTCATTAAATCTTCGAAATATTCGCTATATGCTCTAAGAGTTTTATTAATGCGCTTTTCTTCATTATGCGCTGGGATGATGATTGCAATTTTTTGCATAAAACTGTATGAAAATAGTTCTTTTAAATATGTAGGTATCATTGAATTATTAGAAGATGCCCTGAATCAAAAACATGATGTGCCACCACACACTAACATGTGTGGTTTGTGACAGGCACTCGTTTCTTCAAGAACTTTCAGTTTTTGAGGCCTCAAGAACTTCGTTCTTGAAGTTTGGATGTTCAAGGAACAACTCCATACTAAAGTATGGAGTTTTCTGTCAAGTTCCTTGACATAATAAAGAATTGTAAATTTGAATAAATACATATTTTGTTAGAATAAACTAAAAATAAAGAGTATTAATTGTGTTTATTTCTTTATGATAAGATACTTTTATAAAGCAAATCTGTATTTTTTATTAATGGAAAAAACATATGATAAATTAGTCGATAATACTCTTGATGTCTTTTTTGGAGAGAACAAACTCCGTCTTTATCTTATTTTAATATTTATAGTCGGATTTGTACTTAGGTTAATAGCTGCTTTAAATCTAAGCGTTTCTGCGGATGATATGCATTTCAGTGTTCATGCAATTAATTTTCTTAAGTCTGATAAGCTAGTTACATATGATCAATCTTCTGGTCTTTGGTATTCTGTTAGTGATGTTTTCTATTCATTATTTGGGATTAGCCAATTAACGTCGCGTTTAGCTGCCCTTATATTTGGAAGTCTCTCTATCATAGTTCTTTATCTTTTAATTAAAGAACTTTTTGATGAAAGAGCAGGGTTAATCGGAGCTTTATTGCTTGCCGTCTCTCCATTTCATATAAAATATACTATTTCTGAGATGGATGTAATGGCTGTCTTTTTTGTTTTTTTTGGGATGTATCTATTTATTAAAGGATTGAAAGATGAAAAAAAGAACTTATACTTGTTTAGCGGGATATCGCTGGGGCTGGCTATATTCACAAAAGTTTATGCCTTATTATTCATTCCTGTCTTTGTCTCTTATTATTTTTACTTTATACATAAAAAACAGAAAAAATTTATTGATAATAGTAGCTTGAAGAAGTTATTTTTGTTTCTTGTAGTAACATTTATTTTCTGTGTGCCAAGCCTGACTCATAATTACCTTCTGTATAAAGATAAAGGATTTATGGATTTAATCTATACCAATGCTCTTGGTTATGGCAGAGAAAAAGCTGCGCAGTATTATTCGTGGGATACTGGATGGGGACATGGTGCAGATTGGAAGGGCTTCTTCTTTGGAAAATCAATTCATCTGGGGGGAGACCCCCTACCTAGTTCTATTTATGCTTTAAAAATAATCTGGAATGGTGACCCTGTTATTTTTCTGCTTGGAATATTCGGAATTTTCTACTGCTTTATAAAAAAAAGAAGAGAGTATTTAGTAATCCTCGCATTGACTTTAATTTTTGTTTTTGCATATTTGGCTGCTAGAATTTTGCTTGCTAAACATTATATTTTCCTATTATTCCTGTTTATTCCGCCTGCAGGTTTTATGCTTTCACAATTATTTTTTATGATAAAAAATAAAGTTGTATCATTTAGACTGCGTTATTTATTAATTATAATAATCATAATTAATTTAATTATCCTTGGTTTTAAGACTCCTGTTAATTTAACTCCTTTTTATACTTCAAGCGAGATAAGCCAGCTTATGAAATTTAAAGAAGATAAAATACCCCATTCAGGATTGATTGTGGCTGATTCTAGAATATATAGGGGGCAGATTCATTGGGCGCTGCAAGGAAGAGATTACATGGAATCTGCATATCTCCCAACTGTACTGGAAAAATCCAAGGAAACAGGCAAATCTATGAGCATAGAAACTTATTATATTGAATGCGTTAACGAAGACTGTGGTTGGGGCACGATAAAAGATCAGCCGGAATTTAATTCTACAATGGAGAAGATTACAGAATTTTTTGCAACACAAGGAAAATTACAAACTGAAATCTACAGTGCGACATTTGAGCCTTATTATTTCCCGTTTATTTTTAAAAAAGCTTCGCCTCATTTCCGCATTTATAAAATAACTTTGCCAATCGATCCTTCGGTTTTGGGTTTTTTATCTAATCAAAGGACATGGTTTTTATATCCTATTGGATATGACGAGTCTATACAGCCTATATTTGACAAGTACTCTGTAAACGGATTATTTGATAGTTTAATAAATAAAATTGCTCATCTTATTTTGTCGATTTCGCTTATTCTTGCATTTCTCTCCATTTTATTTATGTTTTATATTTTTATTCAGGAACAATGAAAAAACTTTCTATAATTATACCAGTATATAATGAGGAAAAAACAATAATTGACGTATTGAAATCAGTCGAAAATGTCAAGATTGATTATGCGAAGGAAGTTATTATAATTGATGATGGAAGCATAGATAATACCCTGAACGCAGTAAATGAACATATAAAGAAAAAAAAAGAAAAGAAAAATCTAAAATTAATATTCATCTCTAAAAATAATGAAGGAAAGGGTTCTGCTATAAGAGAGGGAATTAGAGCTGCGACGGGAGATTTAGTAATTATACAAGATGCCGATCTTGAGTATGATACTAAAGACATTCCTAGACTTATTGAATATCGAGAAAAAGAAAAATGTGATGTAGTATATGGCTCAAGAATTCTGCAAAAAAATCCTTATGTATACATAACTTATTATTTGGGCAATGTCTTCCTTAGTTATTTAACAAGAATCCTATACTCTGTCCCTATTACTGATATGGAAACATGCTACAAGCTTGTTCCTCTGCATATTCTTAAAGAGTTAAAATTAACCTCTTCTGGATTTGATATAGAACCAGAAATAACTGCAAAGATTATAAGAAGAGGGTATATTATTAAAGAAACACCTATTTCTTACAGGCCCCGCTCTAAAGCAGAAGGCAAGAAGATAAGATGGCGTGATGGTTTAGACGCTCTATTTTTGCTTATTTATTGGAGATTTAAAAAAATTTGAACTTTTTCTTAATAAAAAATATGAAAATATCATGAAAAATGCGGAAGAGGCGATAAATGCAAGAGAAAATTCCTTGAGACTAGATGAAAATAGATAAAGCGAGATTGCTTGAATTACTAATGGAATAAATAATAAGTAGTATCTATTTGTTGAATTTATGGATAGTTTATAAAATAATAGCAAGGATGTTAAAGAGATAAGGCTTACTGCAAAAGCAGTATAAAAAACAACTTCTGCGGCTTCTGGAATATTCTTCCCTGTAAACAAATTAATTATTATTGATGGAAATAAATAAATAAATAAAAGAGCAAAAAATATGCATATCGACATTATAGCTAGTGCATTTAGGAAAATGTTTTTTGCTCTTTTTTCTGTTGAGGCGTTCTTCTCTTGTGTAGATGACAATGGAAACATTGCTTTTGCAATTCCGCTTGTTCCAAAAAAGATTGTCTTTCCTAATATGGAAGCGATAGTATATGCTCCGGCTAGTTCTTTATTGAATACTATATTTGCTATAAATAAGTCCATATTAAAGAATAGCATAAGAATAAATAAAATTGTAAAAACCGGCTTTGAATAGCCATACATCCCTCTTGCTTCTGCATATTTCTCTTTAGAAATGATAATCTTCCTTAGAGGTATTAAAGATAAGAACGATGATATTAATATGCTTAATATCATTGCGGTCGCGGCGCCATAAACTGTTTTAGTAGTGCCTGTAAATATTATTACTAAGAATATAGCAAGAGTAAGTTTAACTATTGCTTCTATAAGCATGTTAAAGCCCATTGCTTTAAATTGCTTTCTACCTTGCAAAACTCCTCTAGTAATTGGAAGAAAGAAAAATATTAATAACAGAAGTCCGTTAAATAATAAAAGTGAAAATGAAACTTTAATTAAGTAAGATAAAGAAAAGCATATTATTATATAAATGGCATATAAAGAGATACTTATTGGAAAAGATTTCTTAAAGGTTCTTTTCATAATATTCTTAATTTTTCCTAGATCATTCTCGTTTGAGGTATACTTAACGACGACGGTCTGGACAGATTCTGAGAATATCGAAAAAATGTAGATGAATGAAGAAAGGATTCCGAGAACTCTATAATCTTCTACTGAAAGAAGACGGGCCATGCTGAAATGAAAAAAGAAATTAAGTGCATTGTAAGCATTAAACAAGATTAGCAGAATAAAACTTCCTTTGACAATCGCAGAGTTTATCTTAAAAATCCTCATCTACCCCACCCCAAATATTCCTTTTCTAAAAACTATTAAACCTATTAAAATAATAACTAATTGAAAAATCCATAAAGACCAAACGACTCTCTGTTCTGTAGGTTTTATTTTAAAAAGTTTTATTAGTTTTATTGATGCATGTTCTAGACCGTATATTTTATCATAGGGCATTGTCAATTCTCCGTCTTTTAATGGCTTTCCAAAAGAGTATTTTACAAGCTTTCCTTTAGATTTCAGTATTGTTTCGATAATATAAGGAATGAAAAAGAAAACTGCTATCTTCTCAAAGTTGCCTAGGATAGACATAATTGCAATTAGACTGCCAAGTGCATAAGTTAGGGAATCTCCGGGAAAAACTTTGGCAGGGTAATAATTGTATATAATGAATGCCAATAAAGCTCCAACCATACATAACGCAATTATGCTTAACCAAGAATTGCCTGTTTTAAAAGATACGAAAGCCATGGCGCTTAAAATCAAGATGCCCTGGCCTGCTTCTAATCCGTTGTATCCTGCAAGGAAATTGAAGGTTGCTGTTGCTCCCATTATTCCCATAGGTATAATAAATAAAGGATATAATAGACCAAGACTTATATTTCCTAAAAGGGGCAAGCTCATAGTATCTTTTCCTGCGTTGATTGCCATTAGAGGTATGGCTGCGACTGCAAGCAGTAAAAGTCTGGAACGTCTTGAAAGCCCTCCGCTTCTCCACCCCATTAAATCATCTATAAAACCAATGCCTGAAGCAAAGACTACTACTAAAAGCAAAGCTAAAATCTCTATTAAGTGAGAAGTGCGCCCTTGATAAAAAGTTATATAGGCGACAAATGAAAATACTCCAGTAAGAAAAGCGAGCAGGCAAATTACTCCTCCTGAACCTGCAACTTTGGGGCGATTATATTTGTTCATGTCATCCCAAATCATACCTATGCTCTTTGCTTTTCTAGTCCATATATTTATAAAAATAAAGGCAACTAAAAAACTCAATAGTATTGGAAAAAATATCTCTATCATGAAAGACCTGAAAGAATTTTATTTGGAAATGTCTTACTAATATACTCTTCTTTTAAAGTTATATTTTTAGGATACTTTATTTCCCATATCCGAATTGGACCTCTAAATCCGCCAAAATGAGCTATGTCGCTAATTTTTGGGTCTATGGTCTTTATTTGTTTTATTAAGGGATCATCTTCTGTGTGCACTAAAACAAAATTAGGATTCTCTTCTTTGTATAAATATAATCTGGCTAATTGTGATTTGACTGTCTTATTGCTTAAGAAAAGACTAGCTCCATCATCTTCAATCTGCACTCTATTGTCCGCTTCTTGAATAATACGAGGCATTAGGAAAATACCTGCTTCTATACCTGAATCAAATTCAATAAATTCTTTTTTGAAGGCATATTTTAGAGGAATTTGATGAAGAGTGTTTGTCTTAGAATTAAAGAAAATTCCCTGAGGATTGCTTATTATTTTCCCGGAGCTATCCTGTTCGAGAAGTATCTGAACCAGAGCAGAATGAGAAGAAGGAAGAAATAGCTGTGTAGAGTTTGTTTCGTAAATAATATCTTCATCTAAGGGCAGTAGTTGCCCTTGTCCAATAGTATAGACAAAAATAGTCCCGTTTTTAGCTTCCTTGGTCTGTGAGTTATCTCTTTCCAAAGATGATATCCAACTTCTTCTATCATAATTTTCATCAGAACCTATACTAGAGAAAGCTGAATATTTTCCTATATCAGTTGAATCAATCAAGAAATGAGTAGTCTTGTGAGAATACAAAAATTCCAAAGCTTTTTGATTGTCTCTTCCGGTTAGAGCATGTCTGCCCATCAAATGATTCCAATAAGGTATCGCATTGCCTCCATCTAAAACTGTTGCCCTTTCTCCAATGCTTTGCAGCCAGTATCCATAATCCCACCAATGACCAAAGACTGCGGTTTTTGTAGTGTTCTCACGAACCCAAAACATTGCATACTGCCATTGCTGAGTATAAGAATTAGGAACATATCCCCTTACTATGTCTTCACTTGACTTATAGAAATAATATCCTGAAAATAAAGTGCTAGAAATAATAAGTATTGAAAATACTGCAATGATTACTCTTTTATTATCTTTTCCTAAATTTTTTAATTTGTAAATACTTGTAACAAATAGATATGAAACAAGAATTGCCGCAGAAGGCACTAGAACCATTATTAATCTGACTGCTCCTCGAGCTGAAACAATACTAAAGAAAAAGAATGAAAATAGGATTAATAAACCAAAATCTATAGAACTTAATTTATCCTTGTGCCCTTGATTATAATATCTATAATAATATAAGCTAGTTATAAAAACAAGGCAGAGTATTCCTGCAAAATAAAGCAGGCTACTAATAAAATTGCCTCCGTTGAAAGTACTATTCGGAGAATATCTGCTGAAAATAATTGCTATGAGAAAGAAAAGGTATGCAGAAGTCATGGCTACTTTTTCTTTCAAATTGAACATTTTAATCATAGAAAAGAAAAGATAGACTGAACCAATAAAAAACAACCAAAAGAACAAAGGTACTTGAGAAAGTTTCTGGGTCGATGAAGAAGAGAAGTTTATGATATTTACTGTTATGAATTGCAAGAATGAAAGTAAAGAAGGCCCGAAATTTCCAGCCCACTCTGTAAAATAAGGCTGCCTATTTTCAGCAACCGTAACTCCCAATCTATCTGTTGTTGGGTTAACAAGTTGCTTATATAAATTATCAAATTTTGATATTATGACGTTATCACCTATAAACGCGGAGATAATTGTGAATATAACAAAAAGTATTAATATTATCACTATTGGCTTTATTTGTCTAGGAAGTTTTGAGATTTTTGTTGAATCAATGTATTGTTTAACTCTTGGAATTTCAAGAATGTAGTCTAAAATCATTATTGCTAAAACTATTGCAGAAGTACCCGTAGTAGTTGAAGTAAAGAATCCAATAAAGGAATATCTATTTGTCAGAAGAGATATTGAGCCAATGGAAACTAAAAGCCATATAGAATAAATAATTATTCTTTCTTTATTTACCTGACCTAGGATAAAAGCAAAAAGAGTTGCAAGAGAAATAGTTAAATAAATATAAATAAAACCCCCCCATACTAAGGCCATTATAATTGTTGAAACTGTTGAAAATAATGCATAGATATATCTGGGGGTGTTTGTTTTTGATTTCCATGCTGTTATGAAAAAGAAAAATGCGAGAAATAAAAATAAGAATCCTGAAGCTTCTTTTTCTGGGATTCCTGCGACCGTTCTTGGAATTAGAGAAGGTAAAACTGATAGGAAAAATGAAGAAAGCAAGGCGATGATGCTTGATTTATTTTTTCCTAGATCGTCTATGAAAATTTCTCTGACCAGAAAAAAAAAGGCAATTACTGTCAGCCCAAAAATGAATGCTGGATAAAGAACGGTAGATTGCTCAATAGACTTGCTTCCGAATAAAATTGCTATCTTGTGAAACCATGCTATAAGATAAGTATGAAGCACTAACTCTTCTTGTACATTAAATCCTAAAGGAACATATCTCATAGTATCAATTAAGAATAGGCTTCCATTTTCAACTATTTCCTTTGCCCATCGTAAAAAGAGGAAGGGATCCAAATCAGGTCCCAGAGTCCAATTATTTGTCGTTACATCTCGAAGCCCCGGAAGATTAAGAGTTCTTATCCGGATAACTATCCAGACTAATATTGCTAGAAGAATATAATAAATCCAGCTGCTTTTTATAAAATTTATAATTTTCTCCTTTCTTTTCTGGATTATCTGCTCTTCTTTGTTAATATCATCCATTTATAAGATATTAATTCTGCCTATATAAAGTTTTCAATTTTAATTTATGAAAAATTAAAATATTACTGGAGTTATGTAAACTTCTAATAATGCTGCAAGAAAAAGGACTACAATTGATAAAATTATTAAATTTAATGAATCTTGCAGAACTTCCCAGAACCTTTCTGTGCCTATCTCATGTTTTATTGTGGAAATTGAAATTAATCCGCCTGAAAGAGCTACTATAAAATAAGAAGCTATTTCTGGAATGCCGTGCAAAAGATAGCGCAGTAATCCTAATGGAAGCAGAGAAATGTGCTGATTTGTGTAAATTCCTATTGCGGCCGCTATTACGCTGGCATTCCAAGAAAGAATGAAAATTACTCCGGCTCCAAAAATCAGAGAAAATATTAATGTAAAAATTAGGACATATATATTATTTGTAAAAATAATTAACAGCCTCTTTTGGGGATTTGTTACAAATGCTGTCGGAGCTAAACTATCTCCTCCGTTACTATGCTGTGCAACACATTCTTGCAGATTGAGCGGCCTATTGATTAAACAATATGTTTCAATTTGTGCTTTGAAACTATTCGGTGATGCGAAGAGCAAATAACCTAAAGCAAAGGCAATAACAAAACCAAGAAATAGCCAGAGAAAAGCTGACAACGCCTTGCTATGCTCTTTGAGCAAAGCTATTGTACCTTGTTTAAAACTTATTTTATTTTCTTCAAAGCGGATAGTGTAATATACGAATGGTATAGAAAACATTACAGTGAATGTAACTAAGAAAATTCCAGAGTATTTAGATAAAACGACATCCCCTGCAAACACCCATTCAACTAATAATAAAGAAACAATACCATAGAACAATCCTACGAAAAGTAGCTCCCAGGGTTTTCTTTCTGCTTTTTTTGGATTTAGTAGTAATTCAAACATTATATTCTCTTTGTTTTATATATACTAGTTTATTATATCTTGCTATTGTGAATAATCTATTTAAATAGTTTCTTTATCAAAAAATCCTTGCGTATATCTCGGCTTAAGCCTCGAGGACTCTTGTCCTCGATGGCAGTCAAGAATTGGAAATTCTTGATGAGGAGAGGTTTGTTTAGGATTCATCAAAGTTCAATGAACTTTGAATGCCATCAAGAATCAACTTGAATAGATTCTTGAGGTTTGGATGCAGAAAAATCCCTGTGATTTTTCTGAACAGAGAATTTCTATCTGAAATTCTCTGTTCAGGAATGCAGCGCCCTAAAGCCTCAAGAACTCTATGTTCTTGATGGCCGTCAAGGATACTCAATCCTTGAGGGGCGCGGTTTGTACCGCATTCCTGACATAATAAAACAAAAATACCGTCTCCAGAACTAACCCACCACCCAACATTAAGAAATCAGGGCGGCTGATCTCATTGTCTATCGGTAGAACTCTTTTAACCCTTGTATTTTAGAGATGTTCCAGAATACATTGCTAATCATCGCTTGTTGCAAAGTGGATGAAGTCTGATAAGCATCTTTAAGAAAATCTTCTGTCACTTTAAGGCGTTCAAAGGTGCGGTTGTAATGTTCTTTGCTTACTTTAATCTTTCCCAAACGTATTGTAGCAAATTCATGAGCTTGAGCATCATATTCACCGACATAATAAAGTACTTCAGAATTAATTAGCCCGCTAACAAGGCCAGAAATGATTTGCTCTCGAGGAAGATAAAATATTTTATCCCGCTGCTGTTTGATATGATATCCTTCGTGGGCAATAATAATCGCTCTCAAATCTTCTTCTGCCACTTTATTAAATCGCGATCCTTCAAAGACTTTTCTTCCAGCGAAAATAGGAATCTCAAAATTCGATAGATCCCTTTCAAGAATGCCTGGAGTGCGCAAGTCATAATCACCATTACTCATTTCATTTAAACTATCTCCTACAAATATTCTAATGAAATCATTCGTCGTGTCATTGCCTCTAACTAATCTTTGATAGAAATTAACAATATTTGTGCCATAATGGTCGTATATAACTCCCTCGCATCCTGGAATTTGGCGTACATCAACAAGATTATCCAGAAATAGCTGCCGTTTTGTATAATCTTTTCGAGCGTCTGCAAAATTTGGACGACGGAGAAGCATCCTCCACGTGCTGCCAAACTTTTCAGTCTGTACTGCTAAAAATCCAATTGCTAAACAACATGCAAGTACAGCGATTTTCCATTTATTTTTTCTATGGGCCGGTTGCTTCTTATTTCGTGATGTTCTCAATGAGCCGTTTAAACTTTGCATATAGTACATGTATAATTATAGTTTATAAGATTTGCCTTATCTACTGCCAGAAAAAGATAGCTCCCTTCAATACAACAATGCACGTACTGGCAAAGATTTAAATATGAACAAAATATCGATTTTTAGAATCTAATTGAATGGCTCTAATAATGAGGCCTTGTAGCAGGCAATTTATTACAAATTGTTAAATGCTTTAAGTCGAGTTGGCTTATTTTAAATAATATGAGTATGTAAAATATGGCAAAATTATCAAGTCCTAGAGCAGGAAGCCTTCAATTTTGGCCGCGTAAGCGTGCTGAAAAAAATTTACCTAGTGTGAACTGGAGAAATTTTGATAATCTGCAAAATAAAAATGATGGTCTAGTTGGATTTATTACTTACAAAGTTGGAATGGCCAATGCAATTGTAAAAGATAACACAGAACATTCTATGACAAAGGGCAAAAAAATATTTGTTCCTGTTACGATTCTTGAAGCTCCTCCGATGAAAATATATAGCGTTAGATTCTACTCTAATAATAAAATAGTAAAAGAGATCGTAGTTTCTAATGATAAAGAACTAAAAAAAATTGTTAAAATATCTAAAGAAATAAAGAATTTTGAGTCCCAGGTTCCACAAAAGTACGATGATCTACGTGTGATAGCTTACTCATTAGTAAAGAGAACTTCTGTAAAGAGAACTCCAGATATACTTGAAATAGGAATCAAAGCAAAGGATAAGATTGTATTTGTTAAAGATAGATTGTCAAAAGAATTATCCTTACAAGATATGATTTCTTGTGATTTGGTGGACGTCAGAGGTTTGACAAAGGGCAAGGGATTGAGCGGGCCAGTAAAGAGATTTGGAATTACATTAAAACAGCATAAAACAGAGAAGGGAGTAAGAAGACCTGGAAGTTTGGCTCCGTGGCATCCTGCAAGAGTAACTTTCCACGCACCTATGGCCGGACAGCTTGGAATGTTCTCTAGAGTGCATTATAATTTAAATGTTGTAAATATAGGAAGCATTAATGATAAAAATATTAACCCAGGACAGGGGTTCAGGCATTATGGAGTAATCAAAACCCAATATGTTATTGTGAAAGGAAGTGTGCAAGGTCCACAGAAAAGGCAGGTATTTATCACTCCTTCATTCAGGCCAACCAAAAAACAGATGAAAAAGAAATATGAATTTCAGGAGATTATTTTATGAAGGGATATTTGTATAGCATTGAGGGCGCTAAGAAATCTGAGATTCAACTCCCAATTATATTTGAAACCCCAATAAGAGAAGATATAGTAATGAAATGTTACGAGTCTGAGAAAATTTTAGATAAACACTCTTATTCTCCGGCTGATGAGGCAGGAAGAAGAAACTCTGCTTCGGGTAATGTTAGACATTCAAGACATAAGTGGAAAGGCCATTATGGAAAGGGGCTGTCTCGCATTCCACGTAAGACGATGTGGCGCAGGGGGAATCAGTTCTATTGGGTTGGAGCAGAAGTTTCAAACACCCGCGGAGGAAGATCTGTCCATGCTCCAACAGGAGTATGGAGAATAAACAAGATAAATAAAAAAGAGCGAGAGCTCGCTTTTGCCTCTTCAATTGCGTCTACTGCAGACAAAAGATATTTATCTATGCATTATCCGAATGCAAAAGAAATACCTGCTCTGATTATTTTGGAAGCTCTGCCTAAAAAAACTAAAGAACTAATTGAATTTCTTGATAAAGTATTAAAAGAATGTCATATTTCTGCTTTAAAAGATAAGAAAGTCAGAAGCGGCAAGGGAAAAAGAAGAGGAAGAAAGTATAAATCTAATGCTGGACTTCTTTTAATTACTGGAAAAGATGAAGAATTATCATGTAAAGGCATTGATATAAAAAATCTAAAAGAAGTCAAATTGCAAGACTTGCACCCACTTGGCAGATTGACATTTTATACAAAAAAAGCAATAGAGGAATTAGGAGAAAAAAATGATAGTAATTGATATTGAGACCTCTGGATTAGATTTAAGTAAGCATGGAATCTGGCAAATCGGTGCTCTTGACTTAAATAATCCTGAAAATATATTCTTAGAAGAGTCAAGAATAGACGATGAAGATAAGATTGAACAAGAAGCAATTAAGATACATGGTAAAAATGAAATTTATCTTCGTGATCGAAGAAGACAATCTCAAGAAAATCTAATTAAGAATTTATTTTCTTGGACTGAAAAAATAGATATGAAAAATACTATATGTCAAAATCCTCAGTTTGATCTTGGGTTTATTATATCTAAAGCCAGAAGATATGGACTTGGCTATCCGCTTGGGCATAGAGCTTTTGACTTGCATAGTATTGCGGCAATGAGATATTATCAGATATATGGAAAGTATTCAATTAGAAATCAAAAAAACGATGCGCCACCACGGCTTAAAAGCCGCGGTTTGTTGCAGGCGCTCGTTTTTTGGATGCTCGGGGAGCGAACCGACGCCCTAAAGGGCGCGGTTTTAGTCGGTCCCCGACATAATAAAAGCGATATGGGCATGACAAATATTTTGAGATTGTGTGGTTTAGAAGACAGAAGAAGATACCATAATGCACTTGAAGATGCTAGATTAGCTGCGGAGTGTTTTTCAAGATTAGTATATGGGAAAAGTATAATTCATGAATACTCTAATATATCTATACCGGAGATATTACAAAATGCTTAGACCTATAACATCAGAAAAAGCAGTTAAAATGATTGATGTAGAGAATACCTTATTATTCGAAACAGAAATCCAAGCTACAAAATATGATATTAAGAAGGAAATTGAAAAAATACTTTTAGTAAGAGTTGATAAAATAAGAACTTTTACTCGGGGGAATAAAAAATATGCTTATATCAAACTAAATAAAAATAATCCGGCGATTGATGTCGCTACTAAACTGGGGATGATTTAATGGGCAAGAGAATTATTTCTCAGGCAAGAGGACATGGAAGCTTAAGCTATAGAGTAAGAAAAAAAGCTTATCGCTATAAAATTAAATATCCTATGCAAGAAGGTAAAGCAGAGATTATTGGAATCCTCCACTCTCCTGCCCATAGCGCGCCAATTATGAAAATTAAAATAGACAAAGAAATATTTTACAATCCTGCTTTTAATGGTGCTGTTGTTGGAGATAATATTGTGATTGGAGGAACAGAATGCCTGTTTGGTGCAATTGTTATGCTGAAAAATGTAGCTGTGGGAACTAAAGTATATAATCTTGAAAATAATCCTGGAGACGGTGGAAAAATGGTGAGAGTTGCTGGTGCGAGCGCTTCTGTTTTTAAAAAATATGATAACAATAAAATCTCTGTTCTTATGCGAACAAGAAAGGAAGTAATATTAAGCGGAGATTGTAGAGTGAGTATTGGAAGTATTGCTGGCGAAGGCAGAATTCTTAAACCATTTATGACTGCAGGAAAGAAATTCTATAAAATGAAGTCGCGCAATAAACTCTGGCCGAGAACGTCTGCTGTTAAAATGAATGCTGTGGATCATCCATTTGGATCGGGAAGAGGAAAAAGAATTAAATCTAAAATTGCTAAGAGAAATGCGCCGCCAGGCACGAGAGTTGGCCATATAAGACCAAGAAGAACGGGGAGAGTAAGATAATGAAAGAAGAAGTTGTTGTGAAGTCTAAAGAAATAGTATACCGGGGGAAAAATTTGGAAGAGCTAAAGAAAATGGATGTTCGTGAATCTGCCAAGTATTTATCTGCAAGAAACAGAAGGACGGTATTGCGCAGATTTGATGCAATTGAAAAATTCGTTAAAAGATGCGGAGATAAACTAAAAAAAAATAAGAAAATTAAAACTCACTTAAGAGATATGATTGTCGTGCCAAAATTAGTAGGCATTGATATTTATGTACATAACGGGAAGAACTTTAATAATGTGAAAATAACTCCGGAGATGATAGGGCACAGACTTGGAGAATTTTCATTCACGAGGGGAAGAGTAGTACACGGAAACCCGGGAATCGGGTCGACTAAGAGCTCTGCAGCGGAGAAGAAATAATATGACTGATGAAAAAATAATAGAAAACAAGAAAGAAGAAAAGATTTTGGCGCCTCAAGAGAAAAAGAAAGAGCCCAGTGTAAAAACAAAGAAAGAGTCAGAAGCAAGAGGATTAAATATGCCTGCTTCAAAGAAGCATTGCATGTATCTCTGCCGTTTCATTATGAATAAAACTATTGATCAAGCAATTAATGAATTGAAAAAAGTTATATTATATAAAAGACCAGTATCTTTTAAGGGCGAGATACCGCATAGAAAATATCCAAATGTTATGTCTGGGAGGTTTCCTATAAAAGCGTCTAAGCAATTTATTAATATATTGAAGGGGTTAAGGGGGAATGTTTTAGTTAATGGAATGGATTTAGAGAGAACTAGAATATCTTGGGCTTCGGCTAATTGGGCATATAGACCTAAAAGAAGTGGGGGCGTTCGATTTAAAAGGAGCCATGTTTTACTTAAAGCTAAAGAGGTTGAAGATAAAATTATGCAGAATGAAGAAAAGTTAAAACATGGATGAAAAGAAATTTGTTATATTTAAGAAGGAAGAATTGGGAGTAAAAGAATATGTGAAAAGGATATTGGGAAAGGGAAGAATCAGCAATGTAACTATTGAATATACTCCTGTCGGGGAAAAAGTAATTGTCTCTACGAGCAAGCCAGGACTTGTGATTGGGAGAAAAGGAGAGAAAATTGACGAACTTACTAGAGTTATAAAGAGCAGATTTCATTTTGATAATCTGCATATTGAAATTAAAGAAATAAAAGAGCCTCTTTTGGATGCGCAGCTGGTTGCTGATGAGATTGCTTTGAGTCTTGAGAGAGAGGGATCTTTGAAATTTAAAGTTGTTGCTTATAAGATGCTGCAAGGCATTATGAAATCGGGAGCTTTAGGAGTTGAGATTGTCTTATCTGGAAAACTACCGAGCGAAAGAGCAAGAAGCTGGAGATTTGCACAAGGGTATCTAAAAAAAACTGGAGAACCTGCAAAGGTAGTCGATCGTGCAATGTCACAGGCAGTTACTCTTCTTGGAGTTGTTGGAATAAAAGTTAGTATTCTGCCTCCAGACGCTAAAATCCACGATAGGATAATAATTGATGACGCTCTCAGGCAAAAGATTATAATAGATGATAAAAATAATGAAATTATTGGCTCGTTAAAAGAAAAAGAAGAAAAGAAAAAAAATAAAAAGTTGAAGAGGAGCAGTTTGTAATGGTCATTTTAAAAATGAAAGATATCAGGAATATGAATATTGATGATAAGATTAAGAAAATTGAAGAATTAAAATACAATTTGCTAAGAAGCACGGTCGGAGTTAATAAAACTAAAGTAAAGAAAAAAGAGATTAAGAAAGCAATAGCAAGATTGATTACTAGTATCAAATCACTTAATGCGGAGGTGAATAAAAAATAAAAATGGATATAGATCCAAGGCTAGGCTTGCCAAATGAAAAGGGCATTTTTGAGGAAATTGCCAAAAGAGAGCAAAAAATAGTAATATCAACAGTTTCAAGAAGATATGGAAAGATAACTACTGTTGTCCAAGGTTTTGATAGTGGAGTTGATATAAAATCTGTTGCTCGCCACCTTAAAGAAACCCTTGCGTGCGGAGGCACTTTTAAAGATAATGTTATTGAATTGCAAGGAAACCATAAAAAAAACGTCAAGCTTATCTTAATTAAACTTGGGTTTCATGAAGAATCCATAGACAACAAATAAAATATGAAAAGCAAAAAGAAAAAACAAATAGAAGAAGAAAATAAAAAAACCCTGGAGATGAAATATGAAAAAATTCCTACGCGCGGAAGAATATTTGAAGGGGCTATTAAAAAAATATTTCAAAATAGAGTAGTAATTGAGATGGAGAGAACTATTTATGTTCCAAAATATGAGAGATTTTACAAGAAAAAAATGCGAATTCACGCACGAATTTCTAGTGGAATGGTATTGCAGATAGGAGATATAGTGAGAATTCAAGAGTGCAGGCCGTTAAGCAAGATTATCCATGCTATAGTTATAGATAAAGTGAAGTCTGATAATTCTATTAAACAGGAGGCAAAAAAGTAGATGGAAAAACCTGTCCATAGACTTGGCGAGGATCCGAGAAAAATTGTAACTGTGGATATTATTGATCTCGCTGGGGCTAATTTTTTAGATGAGAGAATAATGAATTTAGCCATTGAATGTATGGGAAGTACAAAATGAAAGCAATTAGTGCAGTAGTTACCCGCGGACTTAATATAGGAAGCAAGTTGGTTGCAGCAGATAATAGCGGCGCGAGAATTGTGAGAATAGTTGGAGTCAAACACGGAAAATCTAAAAAAGGCAGGCAACAGTATGCAAAAGTCGGTGATTGGGTGAAAGTTTCGGTTAGAGCAGGAAAACCTGAGATGAGAGGGCAGGTTTTTGATGCGGTAATTATCAGACAACGCAAACCTTATTCGAGAAAAACAGGGGAGAGAGTTTGTTTTGAAGACAATGCTGTCGCACTATTAAAAGATGAAAAGGGCAATCCAAAAGGTACAATGATAAAAGGACCTGTAGCTAGGGAGGTACATGAGCGCTGGCAACAAGTTGCAAAAATTGCTCAATATGTATTATGAGAAAAATGTTCTCGTCTAAGTGGAAAAGTAGCAAGCAACCTCGAAAACAACGAAAATACCGTATAAATTCTCCAATATTTATAAAACATAAGTTTTTAAATGCACATTTATCAAAGGAATTGAGGAAAAAGTATGGCAAGAGAAGTCTTCCCCTTCGGAAAGGGGATGAAGTGCTTGTCATGCGAGGCAGTTTTCGAAGAAAGAAAGCTAAAGTAAATTCTGTTGATTTACGCAATTGCAGAGTCACCTTGGAGGAAATTCAGCGCACAAAACGTGATGGAACGAAAGTGCATGTATATTTTAATCCTAGATCTTTGCTCATTCAGAAATTATATGACAGTGATAAAAGAAGATTTGATGAGAAAGCAAGTGTAAAAAAATCTGCGGAAAAAGAAAAGCTAAAATAGATAACCATGCATCAGACAAGACAACAAACTATTACGAGATTACAAATTCCAAGAAAGGGAACAAAATATGTAGCAAGAGCCAGGAGATTTGTTAGAAATTCAGTACCGATTGTTATTGCTGTAAGAGATCTGCTCCATTTGGCTAAGACAGCAAATGAAGTTAAAAAAATGATTAGACAAAAGATGCTGAAGATTAATGGAAGAATTGTCAGAGATTATAAAGAAAGTATATGTTTATTTAATCATTTGGAAGCAGGAAAAGTATACTGCTTGACTCTGCTTACTACCGGAAAATTTGTCTTCGAAGCAATACCTGAAAAACAGAGCAGAATGTGCAAAGTTGTTAATAAAAGATTAATTGCCGGCGGAGCAATACAACTGAATTTGCATGATGGCACAAATATACTCACAAAAGAAAAAATTAATGTTGGAGATTCTTTATATTTAGGATATGATGGAAAAATTATCAAGCATATAAGACTTGAAAAAGGAAATAAAGCTATGATTATTTCCGGAAAGCATCAAGGAAGATATGGGGTAATTGATTCGATTTCTGAAGAAATAGATATTGATTACGAAGGAGGAAAAGCGACTCTTAAAAAGGACGCTGTAGTGGTTATATGAGAAAACAAGAATTAGATGTTATTAACCCTATGAGAAAAATCCGAATTCAAAAAGTAGTATTAAGCGCGGGGGCTAAAGATGATTTCTTGATAAAATCGAAAAAATTGCTTGATTTGCTAAGCGGCAGAAAATCTCAAGTGATTGCGTCTAAGAAAAGAATTCCAGAGTTTGATGTCCGCCCGGGTTTGGAAGTTGGAACAAAAGTTACCTTAAGAGGAGAAAAAGCGACAGAATTAATAAAAAGACTTTTGGGAGCTATTGAAAATACTATCAAAGAAGAGCAGATCTCTGAAAATCATTTTTCATTTGGAATTAAAGAATATATTGAGATCCCTGGAATGGAATACCAGAGAGATATAGGAATTAGAGGATTAAATGCTACAGTTGTATTTGAAAGAATGGGGGCCAGAGTTATAAAGAAAAAAATAAAGATGGGGCGTCTTCCAAAGAAACAAAGAGTCACAAAGAGCGAGATAATACAGTATATGGGGGAAGAATTTAAGACTCTGATAAAGTAAGATGACAGCAAGTGATTGGAATAAAATTCTGAAACAGTTGAAAAACAAACCGGTTATTATGCAAAAGTTTCTTAGGCATTGTAAACCAAAAAGCAGGAAAAATGGAATTGCGGTCAGAAAATGTGAGAGATGCGGTAGATTTGGTGCATATTTAAAACAATATAATTTAAAATTGTGTCGTCAGTGTTTTCGAGAAATCGCTGAAGATATAGGGTTTAAAAAATACAGTTAACATGAGCCAAGATATAGTTGCAGATGCGTTGAATAAAATAATGAATTCTGTAAAATCTGATAAAAATATTGTAGAGATTAAAAGATACTCTAAACTATTAATTTCTATTCTAGCTCTTATAAAATTAAAAGGATATATAAAGAATTACGAAGTAAAAGAGAAAAAACTCTATATTGAAATTGAAAAAATATATGGATGTAAAGCGATAAAACCAAGATATATTGTGGGAATGAATGAAATTGAAAAATATGTGAAAAGATATCTTCCTGCTAAAAATATTGGGGTAATAATCGTCTCTACAAATGAAGGTCTTATGAGCCATTATACGGCTCAAGAAAGAAATCTGGGGGGAAGCTTAATAGCTTATATTTACTAAATGAAAAAAAAGTTCATAGAAAGTATTGCAATTCCGGAGGGCGTAATTTTTGAATATAAGTCTAATATTTTAAAAACTCAGAAAGGCGACCAGATTATTAAGAGAAAGCTTGATATACCAAATATAAAGATTAATCTTGAAGAAAAATCGATATTTCTAGAGTCCTCTTCAGGAAGTAGGAATGAATTTAAAAATATCAAGACGACAATAGCACATATTAAAAATATGATAAGTGGATTAGAAAATCCATTTGTATATGAGTTGGAAGCTTGTAATGTACACTTTCCCATGACGCTAAAGACAGATGGAGAGTTTTTAATTATTAATAATTTTTTAGGGGAGAAAGTTCCTAGGCGAGCCAAACTAATGAAAGAAGTTGACTTGACAATCAAAGGAAGTAAAATTACGATTTCTTCTTTAAATAGAGAAGCAGCGGGCCAAACTGCGGCAAATATCGAAAAATCAACTAAAATAAAGAATAGAGATAGAAGAGTATTCCAGGATGGTATTTATATTGTAAACAGACCCGGAGGTAAAAAGTAATGCCGAAATCTTTCTTAAGAGCTGATACTTTTAGACTTATCAGAATTGGGAAAAAAAGCAGAAGATTGCGCAAGTGGAGAAGGCCTAGAGGAAAGCATAACAAGCTTAGATTAAAGAGAGAAGGACATCCTCCACAGCCCGGCGTAGGATATGGCAGTTCGAAAAAAGAATTTAATAAAATTAAGGGATTTTCTCCTGTTTTAGTACATAATACAAGAGAACTTGAAAAGGTTGGGGATGGAGATATTATAATAATTGCCAGAATTGGCGCGAAAAAAAAGATAGAAGTGCTCAAGAAAGCATCTGAGAGAAATATCCCTATTGCTAATGAAGGAGGGAAAAAATGAAGCTCGAAAAGAAAAAAGAATTAGCAGCCAGGACACTTAATGTTGGAAAAGGAAGAATAATCTTTAATGTACAAAGACTTCAAGAAATTAAACAGGCAATAACAAAACAAGATATAAGAGATCTTGCTCTTGAAGGTGCAATCTTGATTTCTCCTATAGTAGGAAGAAAAAAAGTAGAATATAGAAAAAGAAGAAGATTCGGCAGTATAAAAAAGAAAGTAAATAAATATAAGAGAAGATATATTTTATTGACGAGAAAATTAAGGCGATATGCGGCAGAACTAAAGAGAAAAGAACTTATTTCTAGAGAAAAGTATCTAAAGATAAGAAAAGAAATCCGTGCAGGAATATTTAAGAGTGAAAAAAATTTGAAAGAACATTTAAGAGGTAAAAAACAATGAAAAGAAGCTTGAAGAGAAGAAGATTAGAAGCTAAAACAGATTATCGGAACAGATTAGAGCTTCTTAAATCTGAAAAAAATAGAGTTGTGATAAGGAAAACAAACAGATATATAATAATCGAATTAGTAGAGAGCAAAGGATCCAATGACAATGTAATTGTGGGTATTAGCTCGAAAAAATTACTTAAATATGGGTGGCCTGAAGAACTAAGGGGCAGTCTGAAAAGCAGGGCTGCGGCCTATCTTACTGGCTTTCTTTTTGGAGTTATAGTGAAAGACAAAAGTCTTTCACTAAATAGTCAACGACAAACTGAGGCAAACGTTAATGTCCTTAACGATAGAGCGAAAAAAAAAGCAAACGAGTGTGTATTAGATATTGGTATGTACAGAAATATTCATAAATCTCGTATTTATGCTGCTTTGATGGGAATTATTGAAGCAGGATTAAAAGTCACTCATGATCAAAGGGTTCTTCCAGCCGATGATATGATTGAAAAACAAGAAAAAACCAGATCAATTTTTAATAAAATAAAATCTGAGATTTCACATGGTTGAAAAAGAAACAAAAAATAATCAGGAAATTTTTAGTGAACCTATTCGGGAAGAGATTATTAAAGTTGAACCTCAAGAGAGCGAAAGAAAGAAATTTAAGAAAATGTATTTGCATGAATCTGTGGAGAAATCTCTTGAATCTTGGGTTCCTAAAACAAGCTTAGGAAAAAGAGTAAAAGAAGGTAAAGAAAAAGATATCGACTCTATTTTATTTTCAGGCAAGAAAATTCTTGAGGCAGAGATAGTTGATTCTTTAGTGAATTTAGAAAGCGACCTATTGCTGATTGGACAAGCTAAGGGAAAGTTTGGGGGCGGCAAAAGAAGAGCATGGAGGCAGACGCAGAGAAAAACAATGGAGGGAAATATTGTGACATTCTCCTGTATGGCAGTTGTAGGAGATAAGAAGGGCCATGTTGGAATAGGATATGGAAAAGCGAAAGAAAACCTGCCTGCGAGGGCAAAGGGATTGAGACAAGCTAAGCTAAATATAATTAGTGTTAAAAGAGGATATGAGTCTGTAGAGGAGGATACTAATGATCCTCATACTGTGCCTTATATTGTCAAAGGAAAATGCGGAAGTGTAAGGATAAAATTAATTCCTGCTCCGAGAGGCACCGGGCTCGTAGTTGGAGATGAGTGTAAAAAAATTCTACGTTTGGCAGGCATTCAAGATGTCTATGGAGTTTCCGACGGCCAAACAAGAACAACGTTTAATCTTGCAAAGGCATGTATTGATGCTTTAAAAAAAACTTGGGAGATTAAAAGATGATTATTGTAATAAGAATATCGGGAATGGTTGAAATACCGAAGAAAATACAAGAGACATTATTTAGAATGAGGCTTAGAAGGAAATATTCTGCAACTTTATTTAATTATAGTGATGAAAATATTAAATTATTGCAAAATGTTAGAAACTTTGTAGCTTATGGCCCTATTAATAAAGAAACTTTAACTATTTTACTGGAAAAAAGAGGAGTTTCTATAAATAAAAAGAAAATTGAGGCCAGCAAGATTATTGAACAACTTGATAAAAAAACATTGACAGAACTAAATATAAAACCTTTTTTCAGATTGCATCCTCCTATAGGCGGAATAGATTCAAAACTGCACTTTCCAATTAGGGGTGGAGTTCTTGGTGATAATAAAGAAAAGATTAATGAATTACTGAGGAGGATGCTTTAATGAGGAAAACCGGATTTATTTGGGAATGTGCATGTGGGCATCAAGAATATGGAGAAGAAGCTCCTGAAGAATGCAACAAATGCCATCAACTTGATAATTTTTTGAAGCTGCCGGAAGAAATAATAGAAGAAAGAGAGAAAGAAAAATCAGATTTAGACTTAATAGAAAAAAATTCTAGGAAGAGGAAGAAAAAAATATGAAATTAAAGAAAAGGCGCAAATCGTCACGCTTTAGAGCCAGCCAAACTGCTAGACGAGGAAGAAAGTCAAGAACTAGGGGGTCAGGCAATCAGGGAGGAGTAGGAATGGCTGGCTCGGGAAAAAGAGCAGATCAAAAGAAAACTTTAGTAATCAAATTGACTGGGGGAAATAATTATTTTGGAAAAGACAAGACCTTAAGAAGAGGCAAGATTGCCCCTGGACAGAAAATCATAAATGTAGGAGATATAGAAAAAAATATAGTTAAAATGATTTCTGATGGATATGCTAAAGAAAACAAAGGAATTTATGCGATAAACCTTGAAAAATATAAAATTCTAGGAGGAGGGGAACTGAAAATTAAAGCTAATATTATTGCTTTTTCTGCCTCGAGTAGTGCTATTGAGAAGGTTAAACGGGCGGGCGGCCAGATTATTATTGGAGCAAGGCAACCTAATCTTTAAAAACCTCTTTTTTCTTTATATGGAATGGCGCTAGATTTTAGGAGTTTCTTTTATAATCTGCCTGAGGTGAAACATCCGACGGAAAAGAAACTCGGCTTTAAAGTGAAATTGAAATGGACGCTAATTATTCTTTTATCTTTTTTCATACTTGCTAATGTGCCCCTTTATGGAATATCAGCAAACTCATTAGAGAGATTTGAATATTTAGCAATTATTCTTGGAACTGAATTTGGGAGCGTTATCAGCCTAGGTATCGGACCGATTGTTATGGCTTCTATAATTCTGCAATTACTTGTTGGTTCAAAGATATTAGCGATAGACACTTCGACTGTTGAAGGAAAAAAATATTACCAAGGCCTTCAAAAAATAGGGGTTATTTTCTTCATAATATTTGAAGCGATGGTGTATGTACTGATGGGCGGTCTGCAAGCAGTACAAGGATTTACCGGAATAGTAATATTCCAACTGATGCTGGGCGGCTTAGCTATAATGTTTATGGATGAAGTAACCACAAAATGGGGAATTGGCTCTGGAACTTCTTTATTTATTGTGGCAGGAGTTGCATGGAGATTAGTTGCGGGATTAATTCAGTTTATAAATCAAACTGGACAGAACTGCCTGATTGATTTTGGCAATACCCCTTGTGCTGGAAAAATTCTTGTAATATTGCAGTCAATTATTAACGGAGCCCCAAGAGAAGCTTTATTTTCGATAGTTGTTATTGTAGTCACTATTGGAATTTTCCTGCTGGTTGTGTGGGCACAAAGCTTGAAAGTTGAGATACCTTTAGTATATGAAAGACTTAGAGGGTATAGTGTGAAATGGCCTATGCAATTTTTTTATGCTTCGGTAATTCCAGTTATATTAGTCGCTGCTTTAGTTGCTAATATTCAATTATTTGGAGGGTTGTTTAATAATGCTGCTAGTGAATGTCAGAGCGTGATAGAAAACGGAGGAAAAATTGAGGATTGCTCTGGCGGGCAAAAACTTGCGATGAAAATGTCTTGGCTGGGAGAGTTTAGAAATGGTGTGCCTGTGTCTGGATTATCGTATTGGCTGGGAAGTTCAAATGTAATTGAACTTGCTATAAAAGGAAGTCTTCAATGGAAAGAAGGACTCCAGGCAATTACGCATTCTATATTTTTCATGCTTTTCTCGGCTGTTTTCGCGGTTTTATGGGTCAAGACTTCTGGAATGGATGAATCGAGTCAGGCAAAAAAAATTCTATCATCGGGACTTCAAATTCCAGGATTTAGAAAAGATGAAAGAGTTTTAGAAGCGATACTTAAGAGATATATTTTGCCTTTAACTATTATGGGAGGGCTTGCTGTCGGACTGCTTTCTTCCGCTGCAGATTTGCTTGGCGCCTTGACATCTGGCACGGCTATCTTACTTGCAGTAATGATAACCTATCAGCTTTATCAGAATATTGCGCAGCAGCATGCAGTGGATATGCATCCAGCATTGAAAAAAATTATTAGTTAAAGATAACTGTATAAGTATTTTTATGGTTTCTTTTGGCAAAAAATATTTGTGCGGGGGAAATTAGTAAAGTGTTTCGAAAATACTGTGTTGGACTTAAATGGAAATGGCAAAAAATTTAAGTCCAACGAATATGGCAACGAGCAGTGTGGCCAGTTATCTTAGTCTGTGGTTATATTTCTAAAGACGCATCAAAACGTCAGGAATCGAAGATTCCTGAGCGCACCCAAGAACACTAAGTTCTTGGTGAAACGATGCGCCACCTCGCCTTAAACCTCGAGGACTTTTGTCCTCGATGGCAGTC
>CAZOCP010000004.1:0-40238 GCA_964578345.1 Candidatus Woesearchaeota archaeon | reverse complement strand
CTTGTGAAACAATAAGTGCGCTTCTGTCTTCAGGATACATAGATTCTTGGCTTCTCGCAAGCGCTTCAGCTGCCTCATAAACCTTTCTACATGTCTCAAAATACCCTCTATTTTTATGATGTCTAACAACAGTAGAAGCCATTAAAGGAGCCATCAAAATAGAGTCTCTAACTAAAATAGTTTTTTTGTCCTTTAGTGCGATAGGTGCCATGCTTGTTCTTGAGCGATCTTCAGAAACACCAGCTAAATATATCTGAGCAACTTCATCAGGAGCAGCAAGAGTGTGAATACCTTTATCTGCAAAAGCTTGCAATTGCTGTTCTAAAGGAGCAGCTACTTGGTAAATACCTCCCAAGCCTTTTACTCTTCCTATCTTTCGTGCTTCATATGTCATGCTTTTCTTGAGAATAAAGGGTATTTAAATTTCTGTGTATTATAGCCATTATTCTACAGTATTGATTTATTACGTCTCTTCGTGATGTCAGGAATGTGGCACAAACCGCGCCCCTCAAGGATTGAGTATCCTTGACGGCCATCAAGAACTACAGTTCTTGAGGCTTTAAGGCGCTGCATTTCTGAGCACAAGAGAATTTCAGATAGAAATTCTCTGTTCAGGAAAATCACAGGGATTTTCCTGCATCTAAACCTCGAGAATTTTCAATTCTCGATGGCATTCAAGGACTTCGTCCTTAATGAAACGATGCGCCCGTCACAAACCTCTCCTCATCAAGAATTTCCAATTCTTGACTGCCCTCGAGGACAAAAGTCCTCGAGGTTTAAGGCGAGGTGGCGCATCGTTTCATCAAGAACTTTTAGTTCTTGGGTGCGCTCAGGAATCTTCGATTCCTGACGTTTTGATTTAACATGTTATAGTGGTGGACTGAAATAACTTACCACGAAAAACAATTATATTCGCAGGACTCAAATAGAATGGTTAAATATTTGAGTCCTGCTCTATAACAATAAACTTAAAATTTATCCAAAAACTTGAAGAAAATCTCTTTCATATATGATATATGTCTTTCCGTCAATCCATGATTACAACCAACAAGAAAAGAATTTTTCATAATTTCATCTGCGGCAGGAAAATTATCTGCAGATTGTAATATACTCAAATGATTAAATGCAGGCTGTCTCAATACATTACCTGTAAAAATTGGTCGCGTCTGAATATTCTGCTGTTCCAGATACTTAGTAATAAGAGCGCGAGTGAAAGGAGATCCGGGCTTAATAGTAAGAGGAAAAGCTAGCCAGCTAGTTTTTACCTCAGGTAATTGTTTTGGCAGAGTAAAATACTGTTGGTAATTAGAAAAAAATTCATACAACTGATTAAAGTTTCTCGTGCGTATTTCTTCAAAGTTCTTTAGTTTTTTTAATTGTTCAAGGCCAAATGCAGAGCTTATTTCTGTAGGCAGAAAATTATATCCTATTTCCTCAAAAATAAATTTCGAATCGTAAGGAATACCTCCAAGTTCTACCCCAAATCTTTTGACAATATCTTCAGATTCATCTTTCGCAGAGGAGCGCCCCCATCCCCTCAACACACGAGCACGAGTATCCCAAGGCCCATGATTTAAACATAACATGCCTGCCCCTCCCCCCGCAGTAATAATATGAGATCCATAGAAGCTTGTTGTCGAAATATGAGAATATACGCCAGTAGGCAGTCCATCATAATAAGCACCTAAAGTATCGCAAGAGTCTTCAATAAAAACGAGTGAATATTCCTTTGCAATCTGTCTTATTTTTTCCATATCAGGAACATTTCCTATTAATGAAGGAATTAAAAGAACTCGCGTTCTTTTATTTATCGCTTCTTTCATTTTTTCGATATCAATAAGATAAGTACCATGCTCAACATCTACAAATACAGGCTTTAAACGTTTTTGAATAATCGGAGCAACAGTTGTTGCAAATGTAAGTACTGGAGTAATAACTTCAGAGCTTTCAGGCAATCTTAACAGCTCTAATGCAAGAAGATTTGCTGATGAACCAGAATTAACCATAATACCATATTTCTTACCAAACAGAGAAGCCACCTCATTTTCAAATTTCTTTGTTCGTTCGCCCATAATAGTTTTATGCTCGCGTAAGACCTGAAGAACCGCTTTCTCTTCTTCTTCTCCATGCACTGCTAAAGCATAAGGAACTCTTATTTTTTCTTCTTTATTTATCTCGACCATTTTTAATCCAATAATAAAATTTTTATTTTTATATTTATAAGTATTTATGTAGTACAAAAAAACTATTGATATCGCCAAACCCTTCGGGTTTGTACCTAGGCTTAAAACGTCAGGAACACCTAAGCGAATACATCAGAAATCTTCGATTTCTGAGCGACGAGGTTTGTGACGGGCGCATCGTTTTTTTGATTTTCCTGAACAGAGAAGTTTAAATAGAAATTCTCTTGTGCTTAAGGAACTTGACAAAACTACTGGAATAGACAAAATTATCAGAATTCTCTATAAATAGCTGTTTCAATATAGCTAAAAATAGATAGCAATTAATTTAAACCTCAGTTTTAAGATTATAATATGGATAAAAATGAAGTGAAGGTAGTCATCTTATGTGGGGGAAAAGGAACTAGAATAAGAGAAGTTAGTGAGATTATTCCTAAACCTCTTGTTCCAATTGGCGCGATGCCAATTATCTGGCATATTATGAAAGGCTATGCAACGCAAGGATACAAAAATTTTGTTCTTTGTCTTGGTTACAAAGGAGAACAAATAAGAAACTTCTTTTTAGACTATGCAAATCATAATCACGATCTAACTGTTAATTTGAAGAAAGGAGATATTATCGCGAGAAATGGAGAGACAGATGACTGGAATATAACTCTCGTAAATACAGGCGAAGAAAACAATACTGGTAGGAGACTCTACTTAGTTAAAAAATATCTTGAAAACGATGAATATTTTATGCTTACTTATGGTGATGGAGTTGCAGATATAAATCTTGATAATCTTGTAGAATTTCATAAATCTAGTGGGGCAGTTGGAACTATAACTTCTATAAAAGCCTATTCTAAGTATGGGCAGGTAAAAAGAGATGAGAAAGGAATAGCAACTCATTTTGTCCAATATCCTCTTCTTGATGATATGATTAATGGAGGGTTTATGATCTTAAATAAAGATTTTTTATGGCAACCTCTTTTAAAAGAAAATCTGCCAATCGAAGATATTATTGAAGATTTAACTAAACAGAGAAAGATAGCTGCTTATTATCATAATGGTTCGTGGCATTGCATGGACACTCCTCAGCATTTTGAGAATCTCAATCAACTTTGGAAGAGCGGAAAAGCCCCTTGGAAAATTTGGTAAATAATATTAACATGAGTGAAAAATTAAAAAAAGCATTTTTCAATATCCCTGTTTTAGTTACCGGCCATACAGGATTCAAAGGCTCTTGGTTGAGTATTTGGCTATTAGACCTAGGGGCAAAGGTGATAGGCTACAGTCTTGACCCCCCGACAAATCCTAGTAATTTCTCTCTATGTCGTATGAATAATAAAATGATTGACATTCGCGGAGACATACGAGATGCAGAAAAATTCGAGAAAGTTTTGCAGGAATATAAACCAGAAATTATTTTTCATCTAGCTGCTCAGCCAATTGTTCTTAAGTCATATGAGCATCCTCATGAAACATTCGACATCAATGTTAGAGGAACATTAAATGTTCTAGAAGCAGTAAGAAAATCTCCATCAGTCAAAACTCTTTTGATTATAACGACCGATAAGTGTTATAAAGATCAAGAAGCACTGTGGGGATATAGAGAGTCAGATCATTTAGGAGGAGACGATCCATATAGTGCAAGCAAAGCAATGGCAGAGCTTGCTATCGCTTCTTATAGAAAGTCTTTCTTTCAGAATACTAATTCTTCTACAATTGCAGTTGCATCTGCGCGCGCAGGCAATGTTGTAGGAGGAGGGGATTTTGCAGAGTTTAGGCTTGTTCCAGACGCAATGAAAGCAATATTATCAAAAAAACCTATTTTGATCAGAAGTCCTCAGAGTATCCGCCCTTGGCAGAGCGTGCTTGTCCCTTTAAGCGGCTATCTTTGGTTGGCTGCCAAATTACAAGAAGAGAGGCATACTCACGCAGAAGCATGGAACTTTGGCCCTCCAGAAGTTTCAGGGATAACCTCCAAAGAAATAGTAGAAAAGATTATTGAATTATGGGGAGAAGGATCATGGAAACATTTACAGATAGAAACTCCAAAGAAAGAGACTTTTCTCCTCCGACTTAATTGGGAGAAAGCTGCTCATTATTTAAAATGGAGGCCAGTATATACCTGGGAGGATGCCGTGCAAGAAACAGTTAGTTGGTTTAAAGCGTATGCAAAAGAAATAAACAATCCCAACATAGATCTATATTCTATTTGTACTCAGCATATTCAGGATTATACAGAGCTAGCAAAACAGCATCGTGTTGCTTGGGCATGTTAAGACAATTTTTTTTTAATATCTTCTAAAGAAGTGCGCACACTAGGGCAAGAATATGATATCAGACTTCGTATTCTAGAGGAGTCCGTCCCATTATGTAAGGGCCTTTTCGCCTTTTGATGTAGAGTTTCTGTAACAACAGGCTGTAAGAGTTCTTTATTTATACCAAAAACATCAGCTATTAAAAGTGCAAAACTATAACGATCTAGAGTTTCAGGCCCAGTAGCGACATATGTTCCTTCTATATTTTTTATAATTGCCTCTCGCACATAATCACAAAGAATCCTAACATCAGTAGGATTACTCCATTGATCCCGAGGAATCTTTCTTTTTTCTTTGAGAGAAAGCATCTGCATTAGAAAATTATTACCTCCAATATCATAACCGAATACAACTGTAGGTCTAAGAATAACAGATCCAGAAATTTCAGAAACCAGTTTTTCTGAAATGAGCTTAATTTCTCCATAAAAATTCACTGGTTTAGTTTCAGATTCTTCATTATATCCATCAGTCTCACCAGCATATACATAATCACTAGAAATATAGATAATCTTAGCGTGATGCATAGCAGCCCATGAAACAATATTATGTGTTCCAATAATATTCGTCATTATAGCCTCTGCACGATGTTCCTCACAAAAATCAACATTACTCAAAGCAGCGCAGTGCATAATTATATTTGGGTTTATTATATCTAATATTTCAAATATCTTTAAAGAAGTAATATCTGCCTGATGTGTAGTAGTAGTAGAAGCTCGGCGAGAAATTCCATAAACTTCATAGTTTTTATTTAAACTGCTAAAAAGGTTCTTCCCAACAAATCCGGCACTTCCAGTTATAAGAATTTTCATATCTATCAACCGTGTTTTATATCCCAATTATAAGGGATATCTTTTGTAAATGGGTCTATACGGGAAATCTCTTCAGGATCATAAGGATGAGTTGTTATATTTATTACCAATGAATCTTTTGTTCCAATTCCCTTAAAGCCATTAGCTATACCTGGAGGGATAGTAACTCTAACATAATTATCTCGTCCTAAAAATAATTCCATTAACTTTCCCTTAGTTGGTGAGTTATCACGCATATCATAAAGGACGAGTTTTATCTTGCCAAATGGGACAACATAGTTAAGAGTCATAGTTTTATGTAGGTGCCATGCTTTGATAGATCCAGGATGTACCAATGATCCATAAGTTTCTCCAAATTTCTGAAAAGAAGGTTCATCATTCCTCAGCATGTGAAGAATTGCTCCTCTTTCATCAGGAATTCTACTAAGTGGAGTAATAATAACTCCCTCAATTTTGTTGTCAGCCATATTCTCTTTGGTCCTAAAAAGTATATAAGTTTTATGTTGAAGGAGTATATATTTATATAGGAATATTTATGAAATATAGTATGAAAAAAATATCCAAAGTTTCTATAATACTAAACTTATATATGCCACATAAAGAACTGCTAGACAATATCCTTACTAGAATACTAGAACAAAAAACTTCTGTTAAAATAGAAATAGTCTTTATTGATAAAAAAACAGATCAAGAAACACATAATCTTATCTCTAAATTTCAGAAAGAGAACAATAGTATAGACACATCTATTTTGAAAGTAGCTGAGAATCTTAGTTTTGCTTCTTCAATGAATGCAGGGATTAAGAAAGCGAAGAATAATATTATAGTAATCCTCCAGCAAGATTGCATTCCTATATCACAAACTTGGTTGCAAAATCTTATCTCTCCATTTGAAGATTCTAATGTTGTCGCAACAGTATCAAAAGTAAAGTTCCCTGATGCTCTTTGGGAAGATTTAAGTCCAATTGCACAGTCAATCATGCTCTCAGAAAAAGGCACAATCTGTCCTCTCCTAGATGAGAAAGCCTGTGCTTACAGAAAGGAAGTTTTAGAAAAAGTAGGATTTTTTAACGATAGAGATTTTCATACAGCTGGGGAGGACTTTGATATGTACATAAAACTTTCTTCTCAAGGAAAAATAGAATATCCAGATGCAACCATAATACATAATCATCCAACAAATCTTTCTAGCAGATTAAAGAAAGTGGGCCAATATGCAAATGGATTCGGAACCCTCATTAGGAAGCATGGAAAAAAAATGCCAAGATGGTACTCTGGATTAATTAAAGCAACACCATTAATAGGCATGTTCTTTTTTTTAGTTAGCTATCCTTTTAAGAAAGGGATTTTATTATACCCTCTATATATCATGATGACCCCGCTAATTCATTATATCTATGTTAAAGGATTTTGGAAGGGATATATATCAAGAAGTCAGAGCATTGATATTTTTCCGACAAAAATAAGATAAGAAAATCATGCATTCTCTAAAAACCATATCATTAATAATTCCCACATACAATCGCGCAGAAGATCTTAAAGCTACTCTTAAATCCTTAAAACTCTTTTTTAAAAACATATACGAAATAATAGTAATAGATCAAAGTACAGACAATAAAACAAAATTATTAGTTAATTCACTTAGAAATAGAAAAATAAAGTATTTTTATTCAAAAATACCCTCTATAACAATTGCTAGAAATTTAGGTATAAAAAAATCATCTTCAAAAACGGAAATTATTTGTTTCATTGATGATGATGTAACTATAAAAGATGGATATTTTGAAGAAATTCTTAAAATATTCAATAATCATGCAGAAGCAAAGGCAGTTGCTGGATATATTCCTTCTCCAGAGTTTAAAAGAATATCTTTTTTTGAGTTAATATCCAGAAAAATTTTCTTTTTAAGCTATCCAGAAAAAGATAAAGCAAGAATTATATCAGCATATGGCAATACATATCCCGATATTCTTGAAAAAACAATAAATTCAGAATGGTTGCCTGGAGTAAATATGGCATATAAAAAAGAAATTTTCAAAGAGCAGCTTTTCGACGAAAATTTTTTAGGATACACAGTAGGGGAAGATATTGATTTTACCTATAGTCTATATAAAAAATATCCAAGATCATTATTTATTACACAGCGCGCGAAACTTGTTCATAGAGTCTCATTAATAGAAAGATACCCAACAGAAAAAATGAGCTATATAAACCAAGTAGACCACTTCTATTTTCATTTAAAAAACATGAACGACTCATTTATAAAAAAAGTTGTGTTTTTTTGGTCGTTAACAGGAATTTCCATAATGAGGCCAATAAAATTTTTACTAAGCAGAAATGAGACAGACTATCTTAAAATGAAGTTTTTTTTTACTTCTTTACTTTATTGCTTAATCAACATAAAAAAAATTAAAGAAGGAAAACTGCGCGATTTTATATCTAATAAGTTCTCATACGGATAACTGCATGGATTAGATAACTTGGTTTTGGCAGTTATCCATTAGAAAACTGCGCGATTTCTCATGCAACTAACGCAGTTCTCTACAAATTAGGATTTTGTCTTTTACACAAAAACTTATAAGCCTATTTTTAATTATATTTTTACATGTACATCTTAGGTTTAAATATAGGCCACAATGCAACTGCAGCACTGCTCAAAGACGGGAAAATAATAGGATGCCTCAGTGAAGAGAGACTCTCCAGAGTTAAAAATCACCATGGAATACCGTTCCAATCAATATCTTGGTTGCTCTCAGAATCAAATATATCAAAGGAAGACATAGATATTATACTCTTGGATGATCAATATTCTATAGAAAAGAATCCTCTTTTCAGCAGAAATTTCTTAAATGCATATACAAAAAAAACTCTTTTTAAGAGAATTGCATCGTATGCAGGATACCATTTCCCTAGAGCATTTTCAAGTTATTATAATATTAAAGAATCATTCAACGCAGGCAGAAGAGAACAACACCAGAATAATCTTGCGATAGATATTTCTAAAGAATTGCAGATTCCTTATCAAAAAATATTAGTAGCAGACCATCATCTTATGCATGCTTTCAGTCCCATTGGGAATTTAAGCTTGACAAAGCCTTGGCTAATTTTCACTCTTGATGGAGAAGGTTCAGGCTTATGTGCTACAGTTAATATATTATCAGATGGAAACATAAAGCGCGTTTCTGCCACCCCAAAAAATTCATCTATAGGATATTTTTATGGTATCGCAACTCTTATTTTAGGTATGAAGCCTTTAGAGCATGAATTTAAAGTTATGGGTTTAGCGCCATATGCAAAAGAGCATAATGTAGATGAGATATACCCCCAAATAAGAAAATTATTTTCTATAGATGACAATCTTGTTTTTCATACAAAATTTAGTATGCCATTTTCGGACCATTTCTTCTTTGAAGAAATGAAATTTGTCAGGTTCGATACTTTAGCATCAGCTGTACAAAGGCTCACAGAAGACCTTTGCTCAGAGTGGATTCAAAAGGCAATAAAGAAAACAGGGATTCAAAATGTTGCTTTAAGCGGAGGAGTTTTTATGAATGTAAAAGCTAATAAAATAATTTCAGAATTAAATGAGGTTCAAAATATATTTATAATGCCTAGCTGCGGAGATGAATCAAATGCAATTGGGGCTTGCTGGTATGGCTATAAATTTCTCTGTGAAAAACAAAATATCCAATTTAAGCCGCAGGCCATTAAAGATTTATATCTTGGACCTGAATATTCAGATGAATATATAGAAAATCTTATAAAAAAAGAAAAATTAGCAGATAAATATAAAATTTCTAAAATAAAAAATATAAATACAAAAATTGCACAGCTTCTTTCTCATGGAGAAATTGTTGCTCGTTGCTCGGGAAAAAGTGAATGGGGCGCCCGCGCCCTTGGAAACAGATCGATTCTAGCAAATCCTTCTCATCCAGACACAATTCGTATCTTAAATGAAACAATAAAAGACAGGGATTTTTGGATGCCATTTACTCCAAGCATGTTAGATAAATTTGAGAAAACGTATATAAAAAATCCAAAAAAAATTTCCGCCCATTACATGGCCATAACCTTTGATTCTACTCGTCTCGCGAGAAAGAAAATTCCTGCAGCAATGCACCCCTATGATTTCACAGTTCGTCCGCAGATTGTAACAAAAAAAGATAATCCAGATTACTACGAAATTATCGAAAAATTCAGTAAATTGACAGAAATAGGAGCAGTTTTAAATACATCATTCAATCTCCATGGAGAGCCAAACGTTCTTACGCCGGAAGATGCATTACATACTGTAGATAATTCAGCTCTTAATTATCTAGCTCTAGGTAATTTCTTGTTAGAAAAAAGGTGAGAAAAGACCACCATAATCATTAAAAATCCTAAAATGGAAGGATGTCTATGAGTAAAAAAGTTCTTGTCTGTGGAGCAACAGGTTTTCTAGGCAGAAATATAGTTGAGCGTCTTGTAAAAAGAAATGATCTTGAGATTTACGGAGTCTATCACGATAAACCTCGTTATAATATTGAGCATGTGGATTTTTCAAATGCAGATCTGAGATGTAAGAGTGATGTTGACCGAGTAATTTCTGGGAAAGACATTATTATACAAATGGCAGCTACAACATCTGGTATGAAAGACATTCGTAGCAATCCAGCTATGCACGTTACAGATAACGTAGTAATGAGCTCTCTTATTTTTCGATCTGCATATGATCAAAAAATTCCCCACATTATTTTCCCAAGCTGTACAATAATGTACCCATCTTCAGATAGACCTCTTAAAGAAGATGACTTTGATCCTAGGAGAAATATTAGCAAAAAATATTTCGGAGCCGGAATTACTAAAGTCTATCTTGAACAAATTGCAAAATTTTATGCTGAACTCGGCCAGACAAAATTTACTGTCTTTCGGCATTCCAATGTATACGGCCCCCATGATAAGTTTGATCAACAAAAGTCACATGTTTTTGCAGCAACAATTGCAAAAGTTGTGAATGCGTCTGAGAAAATAACTGTTATAGGAGAGGGGAATTCTGCGAGAGATCTTCTTTATGTCGATGACATAGTAGATTTTGTTGAGCTTGCCATGGAAAGGCAAGCTACACCCTATGAACTTGTGAATGTCGGAGAAGGCTCTGCTATAAAGATAAGAGACTTAGTATCAAGAATTATCCAATCTTCAGGAAAAAAGTTACATATTGAATATGATACTTCCAGACCAAGTGAACCTGACTCTATATGCGTTGATGCATCACGGGCAAAAGAAATCTTTGGATGGGAGCCTAAAGTTTCCCTAGATGAAGGAATAAAAAAGACCTTGGAGTGGTATAAAAATAATTCTTCTTACTATATTTAGTAATTGTAACCAAGCATAACTTATATTTTAGACTATCAATGTGTTTATAAATCTCAGAAATTCTCCAATAATTTAAAAAATGGTAAAAAATCTTATAACGGGCATTACAGGATTTGTAGGTAGTCATCTTGCAGAATTTCTCTTATCAAAAAATGAGGAAGTATATGGAACTTATAGGTGGAGAAGCAGAACTGAAAATATAGAGCATATCAGAGACCAAATTTATCTCACTAATTGCGAATTGCTGGATCACACATCTGTACTAAATTGCCTTGGTAAAACAAGTCCAGATGTTATATATCATCTAGCAGCCCAAAGCTATGTCAAAGATAGCTATGACGAACCTTCAGCAACACTCCAGACAAATATTATAGGAACACTAAATATTCTTGAAGCAGTAAGAAGATTGAATTTAAATCCAGTTATTCATGTTTGTTCAAGTTCAGAAGTATATGGGCAGGTTAGCAAGGATGAAATACCAATAAAAGAGACAAATCCTTTTAGACCAGCAAGTCCTTATGCAGTAAGTAAAGTCGGAGAAGACATGATCTCTTTTCAATATTTTCTCTCTTATGATATGAAAATAATCAGGACCAGAATGTTTACTCATACTGGCCCAAGAAGAGGAGATGTTTTTGCTGAATCGGCATTTGCTAAGCAAATAGCGAAAATAGAAGGAGGATTACAAGAGCCAATTGTAAAAGTAGGAAATCTGAATTCTATCAGAACATTTGCTGATGTCAGAGACACTGTAGAAGCATACTGGCTTTTAACACAAAAGTGCAGATATGGAGAAGTATATAATATCGGAGGTAATAGAACTATGAATGTTGGCGACATGCTTAATATACTGTTAGACATGTCGCCTATAAAAAATGAAATTAAAATAAGGGTCGACGAGAATCTTTTAAGGCCATCTGATGTAACATTGCAAATCCCAGATACATCAAAGTTCAGAACAGAGACTGGTTGGAAGCCAAAGATTCGCCTGGAAAAAACATTAGAAGACCTTCTTAATTATTGGAGAGATAGATTTCCAATGAACAAAATTATAAAATAGGATAAGACTTTTAATTCATTTTGTCAAGTTCTTTGACATAACCAAACCTTCTTTTTCCCGCTATCTACAGAAGCAAAAAGTATTTATAGATTAATCAGGCGCTAGTTTAATGGTGAGATAAAAATATGGTAGATGATGTTCCAACAATAGTTGCGGAAAGAGCAGATTTTGTGCAGTCTGTCCGATCATTCCAATCACAAAAGCTTAAAGCAGCTATTCTTGCAGGAGGTTTTGGCACAAGACTAAGACAAATTGCTGTTGATGTTCCAAAGCCGATGGTAACTTTTATAGGAATACCTTTTCTTGAATATCAAATAAGAATGCTTAAAGAACAGGGAGTAACCGATATAATTTTGTGCGTTTCATATATGGCAGACAAAATAAAATCTTATTTCAGTAGTGGTTTGAGAATTGGTGTTAACATAACTTATTCTGAAGAAGAAATACCCTTAGGAACAGCAGGAGCGCTAAAAAAAGCAGAAAAATATTTAGATGATATTTTCTTAGTATTAAATGGAGATACTTATGAAAATATTGATGTCGCACATATGCTTAAATACCACTATGCTCAAAAAAGCCAGTGTACACTAGCTTTAGCAAAATCTTCCGATATTTCTCATTACGGCAGTATCAAACTTGAAAAAGACGGTAAAATTGCTGAATTTTCAGAGAAGGCACAAAGCAATACTATAAATCAAGGATTAATAAACTCAGGATGCTATATCTTCAATAAAAAAGTTTTAGATTTAATTGAAAAAGATAAAAACGTATCGTTGGAAAGAGAAATTTTTCCTTTTTTAACTAAGCAAAACCAGCTTTATGGTTTTATTCATGATGGTTATTTCATGGATATAGGAAGACCTGAGTCATATTCAAAATTTAAACAGGATATTGTGAATGCTCTACTTTTGAGAGAGCATAACACAATTCAGGATGCTATGAGAAAAACATCAAGAAATGGCATTGATATTGTTTTAGTAGTCGATGAGAGTAAAAAGCTGTTGGGAGTTGTAAATGACAGAATCATGAAGGAATTTATTTTATCCGGTCATGGAATTGGTACAGCTCTAAGAAATGTAATGGTCAAAGATCCAATTACTGTAACTACTAAAGATGATCCTTCCAAAATTATAGAATTATTAAACGCTGGAATAAGGTACCTACCAGTTATAGATGAATATGGGAGGCCTGCTAACGTAGAAGTAAGGACTGAAAAAATACGCGCCGAAAATTTTCCAATCTTAAGAGGCAGAGCGCCATTAAGAATTAGTTTTGCAGGAGGAGGCACAGATATACCTTATTTCTTTGACAAACACGGGGGCGCCGTTATTAACACAACAATTGACAAATATTGTTATGCGACTCTTATAAAAAGAGCAGATAAAAAGATAATTATTGATTCTGATATAACGCCGAATACTGATATTTTAATTGATTCAATAGAGTTTTTAAAATACGACGGCAGATTAGATTTAATAAAGGCAGTTATTAATATTATGAAACCAGATTTTGGCTTTGAGCTTTATTTGCATAATGATACTCCTCCAGGAAGAGGTTTGGGAGCATCAGCAAGCGCAGCCGTTCTTGTAGCAAAACTTCTCAATCAGCTTATGGATACAGGTTATGATGATTATAAAATAGCAGAGATAGCATACAAAGCAGAAAGAGACGAACTAGATATGAAGGGCGGATGGCAGGATCAATATTCTGCTGTTATGGGGGGTTTCAATTATATGGAATTTAATCATGATTCTGCAATTATTTATCCTCTGAGGTTAAAATCAGAAATTATAAAAGAGCTGAATAGTCATTTGATGTTATGTTATGTAGGAAAGGGGCATTTTTCAGGCGGGATTCATCAAGAGATGGAAAAGTCATTTCGTGATAATGAAAAAGAAAAATTGGAAAAGTTAACCATACTTAAGAAGATTGCAATTGAAATGAAAGATTCTCTGCTTAAAGGAAATCTAGAGGATTTTGGGAGGTTATTAAGAGAATCTTGGGAGTGCAAAAAAAGCATTTCTCTCAGTATATCGAATAGTCATGTAGATTTCTTGTATGAAATCGGTATTAAGAATGGCGCCTACGGAGGAAAACTTTTAGGAGCAGGTTCAGGAGGCTATATTTTATTCTTCTATTCCCCAAGAAAAAGAAACCAGCTTAAAAGCTCACTCGAATCGGCAGGGGGAGAGATACATAACTTTACTTTTGAATCTAAGGGCTCGGAAGTCTGGCAAAGCAAAAACAAGTTTTAATTTAAAAGTCTCTTTATTCTGTCATTATTCTTTAAATCTAAAAATTTACCGACTACTTCGTCCGCATTTTTAAGAAACGATTTGTCCATAGTCGATGCAATGGCAATACAATAAGCTTTTGCATTCTTTGCTGATAAAATACCTGCGGGAGAGTTTTCAATTATAATGCATTCATCAGATTTAACATTCAATTCTTCCATAGCTTTCACATAAGGATCAGGATAAGGCTTTCCTCTTTGTAGCATGTCTCCAGTAATTATGGCATCAAAATTTCTTAAAAATTCTGATGGTGCAGAAGAAAAAAGCCTGCTTTTCTGTGCTGCTGTCACAACTGCAATTTTTACATTTTTCTTTTTTAATGCATAAATAATTTCAGAAACTCCAGGATAAAGAGAGAAAGTGTTGTTCTTTTTAAAATAATCTTCTTTTTTTGCAACAATATCAGAATAATTTATATTTTTCAATCCATATTTTTCTGAAATTGTTTCAGCAACGATAATTAATTTAATTCCTTCCATCGGAAAATAATCATTTCTATCAATTTTCACATCATAGTCTTCAAAAGCTTTTTTCCAAGCTTGATAATTATCTTCCATGGTGTCTGCTAAAACTCCGTCAAAATCAAAAAGAACACCTTTAATATTTTGCAATGTCATCTATCTTAAAAAATTTCATTAGCTTGAGATCTTTTTTGGCGATAAAGTCAGTAGTTTTATCTATTTTTACAATATCCCCAACAATATGGGACTCTTTATTCTTTACATTCTTAATCTCACCTTCTAATATTATTATCAATCTTTCTTCTCCATTTTCAATCTTACTTTCTTCTTTTAATTTTTCAAGAGAGACATTCATATTGCCAACTCTTTTTATTATATTCATTTCATCATTTTTAAAGAACTGGTATTCACAATTTCGAATATCATAATTCATTTCATCAGGCGTTTCATATCCTAATGATTCTCTCCCATAAGAATCAGCTAGCCTGACTACATCAGCTTTTAGGGAAGGAGTTTCGACTTCCAATATTATTGCTCCGTCATTCGTTATTGCTTGCGTTGAATGAAAAACTTTTTTATCTAATATGACAGCATCTCCTTCTTTCAACTTTAAACCTTTATTCAAAGTAGCGCACACAACTTCTCCTGCAAGAACTATTAATGCTGTTTTTTTATAAATATGACAGTGCATAGAAGTTAAAGAATTTCTATTCAAATGTAAAGTCCAAACAGAAGTCTTGTTATCTTCGTATAAGAGATATTCATAACCCCAAGGTTTTTTGACAACTACTTTGGAAAAATCAAAATTTTCCAACTTTGAATTTTTAGGAATAAAAATATGAAAGAGTTTTTCATTATCAAAATCAGAATTTCTAATTGTTTCTATCATTTTTCTCAGCAAAAACTCTAAATGTTTCTTTCATCCATGGGCCTAGGTATTTATAATGAGGAGAGGTGATAATATTTCTATCGGTAACAAATGGAGCATCAACATACATAGCCCCAGCATTTTCAATATCATCTTTGATGCTATAATACCCGCTTATTTTTCTTCCTTTTATTATCTTAGCAGATATAAGAAGTTGGCTTCCATGGCAGACAGCCGCGATTATTTTTTTCTCTGCATTCCACTTTCTTATAATCTCTAATACTTCTTTATTTTGCCTGATATACTCGAGTGCTTTGGCCCCTCCAGGTAGAACAAGCAGATCAAATTCATCAGAATTTATAGAAGAGATAGTTGAATGCACAGGAATTTTTGTTCCTAATTGTCCAACTGTTTCCTTCCCATCTTCTGTTGCAACAATAACATCAAATCCTTCTTCTTGCAGGCGATAATAAGGATAAATAAATTCATGATCTTGCACCAGTTTTCCTGTGATGATTAGGGCTTTTTTCATATTAGTTGGAAAAATATGATGTATAAAAGCTTTGTTATGTCGAGCAAGCCTCTTCTCGAACACCTGCTTAAATTTTCTCAGTTCAAAAAACGAGCGCCTGTTACAAACTTCACCTTCAAAAATCTATAAAAGATTTTTGACGGTTTTTAAGAAATTATCTCTCTTACCTTTTCATAAATTTGTTTAGGACTCGGTGGCAAATTGTCAAGATGCGGCGCAAAACCAGCAGTTCTTTCCTCGAGAGCCATCGCATAGACTTTTCTTTTATCATCTTTATAATGCATATGCATTAAGTCGTAAGCAATATTCTTAGCAACTCCATTCGGATAATCCCCGTCCAATACTATGCCCCCATGTTTTGAATTTTGCAATGAATAATCAATTTCATCATCTTTTTGATTTAAAGAAAATGGTTTAATCCAAGGCAAATGTATAATATTGCATACTATCCCTTGATTCTCAAGCATCGTCCTAGCTTCTAAAGCATTAAGTCTAGGAGAAGAGATGGGAAGCAAGGTAATGTCGGCTTTATCTTTGATTATATCAGGCATTTCAAAGTCAACGTCCCATAGTTTTCTATGCTCACTTACATAAAGAGGGCCGTCATGTTCCATAAAGTATTTCCATACAGCTTCATACTCTCTAGAAGTTGCAGGCGCAGCAATAGGAATGCCAGGCATTCTATAGTAGAGGCCATGATGGCTATTCGAAGCTACAGGCCCAATACCTCCCTCCATGGCAATTGAACGAATAAAGACAGGGCATGAATAGCCCCAAAGTTCTTTCGCCTTTACTGCATAATTGATAATTCCTGGAGCATTGAACCACTGAAACCCCTGATAACGGACAATATACAATGGCCTTCTCCCTGCAAGAGCTGTTCCAACCACAATATATCCACCAGCCACATCAGCCATGGGAAGCTCAATAATACCTTCCTCTTCTGTCATCTCTGGAACAGTTTTTCCAACCCATCCAACTGCACTGAGACACTGTCCCATCAATACACCATTATTCTTAAGTAAATGTTCTCTTGAGATTCTTTTTATAACTTCTCTTTGTTGTTCTGCCATCTTATAAAACTATTTCTTTCTCCAATCTTCTTTCCCAAAGTTTATTCATTTCTTCAATTATTTTTCCTTCCAATCCCAGTGCATCTTTTTTTAATCCTAATTCAGTTATCCTTTCTTTTGCTAATTCAAAACGGTTCCATTCAGGCTCCCCATCACTTTTTGTACCTTGATGTCTTATTGCTCTGGCAGTACGAATATTCATATAAGCAGGTAAATTATTTTGAAACTCAAGCGCATAATGCATAATAGTCCAGGGGTCATCTGCAATATCAACAGCAGGCATTTTAAATGCTCCCGCAATGTCAGCAGTTTCCCACTTTCTTCTTACTTTTACTTCAGTTAGAATTGATAGATTGTTATCTTCACAAACAAACAAAATAGGAAGTTTCTTATGCGAGGCCCAGGGCAATGCAGCAAGCACGTAATCTTCTTCTGCTGATGCATCGCCCATCACAATGAGGCCGTTTTCTTTTCTATCATTTTTATAATTCTTACTAAACATATGGCCAATTCCTATAGGCACTTGTGTTCCCATATGACCATCATGTCCGATCATGCCAATAGCAGGATCATGAATAGAAGCAGATCCACCCATACCTTGTGCGCATCCTGTCTTACGATGAATTAGTTCATCAATCAGGGCTTCTTTATTACCTCCATATGCAAGATACATTCCATGACATCGATGTTGATGAAATTTCCATTCAGGTTTATATACAGTAGAAAGAGCGGCCTGAATCGATTCCTGCCCAATAGAAAGATAGATAGGGCATCTAATCATCTTTTTATCAGATGCTTTTCTCACATTCTCTTCAAAATATCTTATCATGCACATTTTACTAAACATTTCAAGAGTTACTTCTTTAGAAAAGGCATTTGCAATATCTGGCAGAGTATTATAATCAACAGATCTCATAGTGCTATAAATTACAATTTTACATAATCTTCTTAAACATTCGTATACTCCAATATGCTAAGTAAACCTTAAATCTTAACATACAAATTAGCTGGAAAATCCTTAACTACTCTATGTATGCCAAGGAAAAAATTTTGTACGAAAATTAATTTCCGTTGGTATTCAGTAAATGAAATTAAAATATCTGAAAATTAATTTCATTTACTGAAGATTTAAAATAATTCAACTGCTATCAAAGGCATTATATTTTCTCTGCATTTCTCCATGATTTTCTCGATACCATTCCATGGTCCGCGCAATACCTTCATCAAGCGATATGCGGGGCCGCCAGCCTAATGCAGTCGCACGACTAATATCCATAACTCTAACTTTATCTTTAGAATGCTCTCCTTCTTTCCAAAAAATGTGCGGTTTCTTATCAACATGAGCTATAATTGTATTAACTAGTTGTTCTATAGTGCAACCTTCTCCTGAACCCAGATTGACTGGCTTATTATACCCACTTTCTACTACAAGCATCATACCGCGCGCAACATCTTCTGCATATAGGAAGTCTCGTCTGGTATTCTTACTTCTTACAACTAAAGGATTTTCTCCTTCCATGATACGTTGAATAAGTGAAGGAATTACCATTGCATTTTTTGGATCGAAGTTATCATTAGGACCATAGGTGTTTGTCGGTCTAATAATAGATATTTTATCCCATTTATACTGAAGGGCGTAGGCTTCTGCTTGAAGTTCTCCCATTCTTTTTGCCCATCCGGGGAATTTCTCTGAAGGAAAGGTACTCCATAAATCTATATCTTCATAAAATCTCTCTGCTTGTGGATAAACTCCAACAGTGCTAGTGTAAAGAAATCGTTGGACACCAGATTCGTGCGCGGTTCTTAGAAGCACTAGATTAGGAATGATATTTGCATCAAAAAACACTGCTTGTTTTTCATGATTCATTTTTGGTGAACCTTTTGCTCCCAAAAGATTGAAAACGATCTCCTGTCCATCACAAGCCCCATAACAATTTTTTATATTCATAAGATCTCCATATATGAATTCTGCTGCAGGATGCGCTAGTTCCGAAGAATCTAAAGAAGCTACACGCACTTTTGCTCCTTGTTCAACGAGCATGTTAACAAGTGGAGCCCCCATCAATCCAGTACCGCCGGCCACAAGAATCTTTTTGCCTTGATAAAAATTATCCATAAGAAGTGAAGAAAGCTAGTCCTATTTAAAGGTTTAGATAGTATGTTTCTATCTATACTTATACAATATATCATCTTCAACATAAAAATCTATTTAAGGCAAATTGAGAAATCTATTACATGAATGATGAAAAGCAGACGTTAGATATTCCATATCTAATTTTGATTGCCGGCTTACCAGGTACAGGAAAACAAACTGCCGCTGAAAAATTGCATAAACATTCTAAGAATTTCGAGCTGATTGATCAAAATGAATTGCGAAGGGCAGCAGGCATGAAAAAAATGCCACAAAAACAAGATACTATTCTCAGACAGATTGATCGAATCACAGCAGAGTACTTACGTGAAGGAAAGGGCGTAATTGTGTTAGCAGGGCACAGACAAGTAGCGCGGAGAAACCAATTATATGGCATCGCTTCTTCTTGCGAAAAGAAAGTGATAACATTAGAATGTTTCTGTTCTGAAGAGGAAGCAACGCGGCGTATACTAAAGAGAAATCCCAAGGACGGGCTTGTCTCCAAACCAACAGACCCTGAAGTATATTATAGAATTAAAAATCTTTGGGAGAATATCTGGATGGATTTTAGGTATCCTGGGCATGATTTTATTTCATACCTAAGATATAACACTGAAAAAAATACTATTTCTTGTGAAAAAGTAGAGTTTAGTATGAGAGAATTTACAAGAACAATTGAAAAAATCCTGCTGAGATATTGAATTATTTCTTTCTCTGAACATTGACATAGTTAAACTCAGTTTCATATTCCGCAAGAGAAGATCTTGGTGCACCAAGATCTTCTCCACGCAATCCATAAGGATCTGGAATAGGTGAATTTAGATAATCAGACATAATAACAGGAGTTCCTCCTGCAGAAAGCAGAGTTCCTTTTTTTAAATCATCAGCGCTCATAATAGTTGCAAATCCTTCAGATTTAATACTTTTTCCAAGACGGAGATTCTCTCTCGCGCATTCAAAAAGATCATAAGGCAGGGAAGCTTTAAATACACTGTAAATGGCCGCAGCGTTTGGTATATGTTTTATATACGGAGCATCAATATGAAAATCCTTATAAGCAGCGTATTGAGCTAGAAGAAAGTTACGAATCCGATCAATATCATCTTGAGATGCGAATTCTTTTGGTACTAGAGCCCCTACTCCCTTCCCAGAGGTGCGGCTGATGGCTTCTTCTATACTTTTCTCTTGGGTATGTCGTATCGAAAATTCTTCTGTGAGCTCACGTTCAAGAATTCCCCTTGGAGAATAGTCTTCTGGGTGCTGATTTCCCCCGATAAGATTTACGCGTTCTCTAAATACTTTAAGAGGATAAGTATTATCATAAAGGCCCATAAGAAATTGATTACCTCTAGATGATTCAATAATCATTACAGCTACATGATGTTGAATATCACGTTTCATTTTTCTGTCTCATGTAAATTCTATATAAACATTATGGTAATAAAGAGCCATGATAAAAAAGAACATTTATATATAACCATTTTTCTTTGTTTCCATGATTATCACCCCAAAAGACTTGTCAAAAATACGGGAGAAGCACAAAAACCAAAAAATTATTTTTTGTACAGGAACATTTGACTTTCCGCACGCAGGGCATCTTCTTTTCTTCGAAGACTGTAAAAGTCTTGGAGATATTCTCGTTGTAGTTATAGGGAAGGACAAAAACATTCAAAGTTACAAAGGTGATAAACGCCCGATCATGAATGAACATATTCGTTTGAAGATGGTCGATGGCATGAAGCCAGTAGATTATGTTTTGCTTGATACATATGACGCTCCTAAAGACGATCCGCTCTTTCTTATTAATCACTTCCTCGAGCAGCTGAAGCCTGATATCTACACTATTAATAAAGATGCTTTCAATATTCCTTATCGAGAAGCTATGGTGAAGCGCCTTAATATAAAACTTGTTATTCTTGAACGCACTTGCCCTGCAGAATTCGAGGGTATTAGCACTTCGTCCATTATCAAAAAAATAAAAGAACTCTAACATGCTCGCAAACAAAGTTCACAGAAATGAAAGATTTATATATTTGTTTCCATTAGAAAAATTAGAGAAAAATGGTATTATCTGAACATAGGCAAGAGGTGTCTCTTGAAGAAATTTTAGAGAAGGCAGAGGGACTGCCATGCAACACCGTTATAGGGGCGCGAGAGTACATAGTTGCAAAGCTCCGCGAGCGTTTTCCTTCCAAAGTAAATAGAATTCTTCTTATTAATCCTCCTATGACAACGAAAGAAAATTTTGATCTGAAATTAGCGCGTACGCAAAGTTATCCCTGCTATCCTCCATATGGCCTTGCTCTTCTTTCACGTCAGCTTGAAAACAGAGGATATCAGCCAAAAATTGCAGACCTTAATTTTGAGATCATGAAAAAGGTGAATACTCCTCCCTTAGAAGAGTTTAATTATGATCATGCATGGCAGGATAAATTAGCAAGAACATTTGATGAATTTAATCCAGACATGGTGGGTGTTACCTGCATGTATACCATGATTCAACTTTCTATGCAATCTATTGTTGATTACATTCGCAATCGTGGTATAAAAGTGCCTATTATTGCTGGAGGTGCACACCCCGCACTTGCAGCAGAGGAAGTTTTAAGAAACAGCCCAGGCATAGATTTTGTTTCTCTTTATGAATCAGACAATAGCTTTCCAGACATAGTCGATTTTACTAATGACAGAGTTGACAAAAGCAAACTTACACAGTTGGCTACTATTATAGATGACAAATTTGTTTCTCTGAATGAGCGCAATGTTCCTTCTTCTGAAGTTATTACTCTTTTTCCGAATTACCAAGACCTTCCCATCGGAGAGTATACTGATTATGGAAAGATAGGTGTATATGCATGGCTCCGTGGAGATAATATAAGATGTAGCACAATCCTAAAATCACGCGGCTGTCGAGCTCATTGCTCTTTCTGTTCAGTAAGAGAATTTAATGGCAAAGGTGTACGACATAGGCCTGCTGATGATGTGGTAGATGAAATGGAATCTCTGCGCGACACATATGGTATACAACATTTTGTTTGGCTTGATGATGATCTCTTTAACGACAAGAAACGTACAATGGAAGTCTTCAACAAAATGGTGGACCGTAATTTAGGTATCACTTGGGACGCTTCCAATGGAATCATCGCAGCAGCATTAGATGAAGATCTTGCATCTGCTTCAGAAGCTTCTGGCTGCATTGGAATGAGCTTTGGCATAGAATCAGGAAATCTAGAAATCCTTAAACGTATTCACAAGCCTGCCACTATCGAACGATTCTTCCAAGCAGCAGAAATTCTTGATCGTCATTCAAAAATTTATACGAAGGGATTTCTCATTATTGGCTTTCCTGAAGATGGAGAGCACCCTGCCGAGACTATCGGCCAAATATGGGATACTATTGCTCTATCAAAAAAAATGCATCTGGATTGGTACACAGTCCAAGTCTGCATGCCTCTTCCTGGAACAGAAATTGCAAAAAATCTTGAAAAAAGCGGACAAAGAAAAGTAGACATAACTAATGAAGCAATGAATCGTTTTACTACTGGTTTTGGTTTACAGTCAAAATATGAGCGTGAATTAAGAAATAGATCAGATCAGAGTTTTGAAGACATTCTTCATAGAGACCTTGACTACGCTCCTAAGAGAGATGAACTCAAGAACGTTAGATTCTTCGTCGAGTATTATGTGAATTATGAGGACTTTAAGGATCCTACGCAAAGAACGAAAGCAAATAAATTAGGCATGCAAGAGCGATGTCTTGTAGAAGTTGTTCAACGCAAAGATCCTGAAAATCCAGTCGCACATTTTTATTTAAGCGTTTTACGCGATCGTCTTGGTAGGTATGAAGATGCTCAGCAAGCAAGAAAAATGACGCGAGAGCATTTGGAAAATTCACAATTTTATAGAGAACGCTTCACGTATCTCGGTCTTGATAGTTTATTAGAAAAAGCTGAGCGCGGGGAATTTAGAAAAGATAATTACTTACAGACTCCGTAAAGAGATATTATACCAAAATTTAGCATTTTTTAATACAGAAAACAAACTCCAAAATTCTGCTTCGCAACTCCGCACTAAAAACCAATCTCACCATCATAGAGAAAATATAACAGCAGTTATCTATAATTCCTTACTTGATTAGTAGACTATCTAAAAGATTAAAAAGTAAAACTTCAAAAGAGCCTAATGAAATCTTGGGTGGCAATCACAGGTTCAAGCAACGGCATTGGCGGCGCGCTCGCAGAAATATTTGCTCGCGAAGGTCATTCCATTATTCTTCATGGACGTAACCAGACCGATCTTCAGCGGATGTATGAAAAGATAACATCTTATGGTGTAAAAGCAGATATAGTTGAAGGAGACCTGCGCTCACAAAAAACATTGGATGTATTGCTTCAAAAATCAGAAGAAAATAATATAGATATTCTAATCAATAATGTAGGCTATCGTTGCCCTGGCGTAACACTAAATAAAATTACTGATGAACAGATAGGAGATATGTTTAAACTCAATCTTACTGTACCAATCTATCTAACAAGAGAAACATATAAACGCTTTCTTCTGAAAGGAAGAGGATGTATCATTAACATGAATTCAATTATTGGACTAGAACCAAGAAAGAACCGCACTCTTTACACAGCGTCACGTTTCGGTCTTCGTGGCTTTACAGAATCACTTCGTCTAGAAGCAAAAGAAAATAACATTCGCATTATAAGCATTTATCCAGCGCGCGTCAGAACAAAGCCAGAATTTGAGTATGGGTGGGGCGTCTTCGATGCAGCTGAAAAAATGTATGAGATATATGCTGCGGGCGCACCTGACGACCTAATTTTAGATTACATCAAAGATCCTCTTTCTAAACCGAGATCATACCCTATTTCAGGAAAAATCTATTCTCTTAACCAGTAGAAATTCGTACAGGCCTATTATAACTGAAGTAAGTCAAATAATGTTCCATGAGGGGGAGAGGCTTTCTCAATTTTTCTAGAATAACACCATCAGGATTCGGAATACTTTTTTCAGGCAATTTCAAATAGTGCTCTAAAATAAGCCCGGTACCAGCAGCAGGGAGGATCTTCCCTGAAACAAGTTCTTCTCTTGTGTGAATTGCTGGAAATCCTTCTTGTTTAATATTTCTCAAAGCAGCAAGATGCTCTTTCATTAGTCCAAACAAATCATCAGATAGGCATGAGGCATATACGCTATAAACACAACTTCTTCGCGGAATAGACATGATCTTACCTCTTTGAATCTTACGCAGAGGAGGAGTTTCAAAATAGAAATCACTGTAAGGTTGTGCGTTCGCGAGAATTGCATTTCGGACAGCAACTATATCTTCGAGAGGAGCAAATACTTTCTCTCTTTTCAAATGCCCCGAAACTTCAATATCAAGCTTTTCTCCTAACTCTTCAGTCTCTTCTAAAGAAAATTCTTCACAAATCTCTCGTTTCCAGATTTCCCAAGGGGAAAGGTCATCAGAGTTGTGATTTCCCCCAATAAGATTAATTCTTCCATGGTAATCAACAGTAGAATAATTTTCCCCGTACACATCAAACAAAAATCTATCATTGCGCTTATTATGAATTATAGCTACAGCTGCATGATGACTTACGTTTCTTTTTGTTAGTGGTGTGTGATAAGTTGCTTCTTCCATTTATTCTCTATGCAGAAGGTCCATTAATTTTTTATGCAATACGGGATTTGCCGCAACGATAGATGAATCTCCAAGTTGCCACTCGCTTCCTTGAAAGCTTGTTACCTTAGCTCCTGCCTCTCTGTTTATAATAACTGCTGCGGCCATATCCCATGGCTCTAGATTTGGGTAGAAACACCCAGAGAGTTTTCCGCTTGCAACAAGAGCAAGAGGTATGGAAGCACATGCTGTATCAATAGAGTGAGTAATGCCTTCTACATCATACAATTTAAAAATAAATTTAGTTATGTCTGTACGTTTGAATTGAGGAGTATCTTTTCCAGATCCAAAACCTATAATTGCTTTATTTAAATTATCTTCTGACATAACTTTAATTCTCTCATTATTGCAAAATGCTCCATTTCTTTTTTCAGCAAAATATAATTCTTTTCTTAATGGAGCGTATATGACTCCTAATATTAGCTCTCTTTCTTTTGCTAATGATATACAAACACTAAAATGATCGCATAGCCCGTAAGTATAGGAAATTGTTCCATCAAGGGGGTCTACAATCCAGCCAAAATTTCTTTTTCCTATTTTATCTTTGTTTTCTTCAGAATAAATACTGTGTTCAGGAAATCTTGACTGGATTCTTTGTCTTATCAAATCATCACTTTCATCATCAACTTGAGTTTTAAAATTAGTTTTCAGTTTCCATTCTAATTTCTGCATTTTACCATAATTACGCATCAAAAGATCGCCTGCCTCTCTTGCAGTTTTCACAGCAAATCCTAAATAATTTTCTCCCACAAAATTTTAGGCAGGTATCGATTTATAAACATTTATATTTTCTAGAGGTAAGAATTGTATCTAATAGATAACTGCATTGATTAGGCGATAGCTTTTAAGTTCATAAGGATTTTACATCTTATCAATTCGTACATCACACTATAACAATATTTAAATAGCTTTGTTTTTAATAAAGCTAATGCAAGGACAATCAAGTCTAGAAAAGAGAGCAGACCAACTCTCTCAAGATCAAATAAATAGATATCATAGAGATGGATACCTCGTCGTTCCTCAGGTATTTTCTCATACAGAATGTGACGAAATTCTTACACGCATTCGTTCATACGCGAACAAAGACTTTGCAGCAATTATGAATCCTGACCGCCCAGAATATCTTCTTGTGCAATATCCTGCATGTTCTTATTCAATGAAAGAAGATTCAGATGCAGACAATATTGGCAATTTCGTTGATAAAGTTCGAGGCATAATAGAAAATTCTAATACCTTCGAAAGCGCAGGAATATTAGGTCTTTCTGTGAGCGATCTAGAGCGTCTTTTTGACAATTCTCGGTTCTTGCGTAACGTGATGCGCGATCCTAGGAAAGTAAGCATTCTAGAAACTCTACAAGGAAGAGAAGTGTCAGCGCTTATGAGCCAAATGCTTTTTAAGGAAGCAGGAACACCTTATGCAGATCAAGGATGGAAACCTCACCAAGACAATGCTTATCCTAAAAATCTTAATGGACAATATATAACAACAAATCTTTTTCTAGCTGATGCAGATAAAGAAAATGGTACGCTCTATATTTACCCAGGCAGTCACAAGTTAGGATTATTAGATTGCGATGCTACACTCAGTTATCGAGAGGCAAAAGGCACTTCTCCAGGAAATAGAACTCATATGCCTCCAGAATGGGAAGAAAATCATGTTGATGTGAATTTCAAAAAAGGAGATTTATTAGTCCTTCATGGAAATTGTATTCATGGATCATATGTTAACAAGTCCTCTCGTTCACGGCCCCTCTACTCTGACTCTTTAATTAGTAAAGGAGAATATTTTGATCCGGGCCGTCATGCAAGACGCATGGAAATTTCTCTTCATTAAATACCCTGTTTTAATTTTGCTAGTTTTTTTCTGTCAATATTTTCTATGAGGGCTTTTCTTATAGTGCTATTAAGAATAGCCTTCAATGCCAGAAAATAAGGGTAAGGGCGAAGTAGTAGTTTTTTCTGATAGTATAATGAATAAAGAGCATCAAGGCACTTCATCTGAAATGCATTTCGGAATGCTTCAGGAGAAAGAGCAGGAAGTTCTTTTACACTAAGCAAAGGCAAAGAAACGAAAGTAACTGTTCTTTCATCTAGAGGAAAAGACTTTCCCTGCAATGCTTCCTGAAATTTTTTTCTATACTGAAGAAAATATTTTTTTCTCACCACAAGCTGAGAAATCTTAATGGCGCGTGCAAAGTCATTCCTGTTAAGCCGCATAAAAGCTTGTTTCGCTTTGAATAAAATATAATTTGGCAACCCCTTTGCAGATACGTAATAATCACAACAGCTTATTGCTTTTCCTGTCTTTTCTAGAGCATATGCTTGCAGATAATGCTGTAAAGGATGTGATTGAGCATCAGATGAGAAAGCAACGTACTCCGCTTCTCCAAGTATATTTTTTATTTTTTTTTCATTATTTATATCTTCGGAATGTATGACAGCAACTTTTCCGACATGAGGAAGACGCTTGCCAAGCAATTCATTCTTAGCAGTAAGAATGCTCTGAAAATATTTCAACAGCTCGCGATGTTTATTATAATCACGCAACGTCCTAAGGTGAGCAGCACTTGCAATATTTTCTCGTTCTTTTTCATGTTTAAGATAATAGTAAATAAGAGATAGCAATTCATCTTTATCTTTAAACATTACAAGCTCTTTTCCTTTCTTGAAATAATCAGCATATGTCTCGAAATTCTCTACCAGAGAAAATCCACGACAAGCACTAATCTCAAAAACTCGCCCCTTCATTTGCATCTTGCCATACCCTCCTTGCGTGAAGCTCAAATTAATTTTGCTCTGATTAGTAATCCGCACCAAATCATCTGCTGACGCATTTCCACTATAGGCAGAGGCAATTTTTGGATAATTCTGCCATCCATCTCCCCAGACATTTATCTTAACTTTTTTTTCCAAAAGAAAACCTACATAATCAGCCCGGCTTGCGTTTGGCCTGCCGACAAAGCTTACATCATACTTCTTTTCTAAATCAAGCGGCCGAAAAAGACTGCAGTTCATTCCCAAAGAAAGAGAAAAATGCCTAATGTCATCTTTAACATAAAATCGTTCCATGTTTTTATCAGTAATATTAATAATAGGGTAATGAATAAAGAGGCCATAATACCTTGAGTAATCCTCATATCTCCAATCATCATCAGGGAAGAGACTTAGGATAATCATTTTAGGTGCAATGCTCTGAAAGTGCTGCAGTATCAACGGATCAATTTCATCATATATCATAAGAAGGAAGAGATAATTGGGGTTTTCTTTCTTTATTAGCTCTTTTAATTGATGGTTCATCTCCTGTTTCCCATAGCGAAAATACTGAGAAGCAGTATCAAAGACTATCACTTTTCCAAAAGTATCTCGCAGAGGCAAATACCAATTTTGATATGGATTATCATTCTGGTTTTCAGCATTCCACGCAGCAAATATAATTTTTTCATGCTTAAGAAAATTTGTTACATTTTTCATATAATAGCTATGAGTCAATCATTTAAAAAGATATAATGCTTTAAAAAATTCTTTCGCAATACTTAAAGATTAGTATACTCTACTATAGATTTCTTTATAAAATAGTTAAAATATTTAAAATATATGGGAAAGATACGTATAAAATTTGGAGACTTAAATTTTTCTGAAGAAGTCATAAGAGATATTTCAGAGGTAATAAGGTCTAATCATATAACAGAAGGAAAAAAAGTTAGAGAATTTGAAGAAAATTGGGGTGCTCTTTTTGGTTACAAGCATAACATAATGGTTTCTTCCGGAACTACTGCAGATACCGCAGCATGTCTTGCATTATATGATTTTGGAGCTAAGCAAGGAGATGAAATTATCGCTCCCGCACTTGCATTTGCTGCTGTCGGAGAATCAATTGAAATGGCTGGATTTAAGCCGGCATTTGTAGATATAGAAAGGGAAACTTTAAATATTAATCCAAGAAAGATAGAAGAAAATATTTGTCCTAGAACAAAAGCAATTATGGCAGTTCATACAATGGGCAAACCATGTGATATGGATGCTATCTGCAGTATAGCAAAAAATAAAAATTTATTTGTAATTGAAGACTCATGTGAAGCACACGGAGCTAAATTTAAAGATAGATATGTAGGAAATTGGGGAGATATGGCAACTTTTAGTTATTATGTGGCTCATCTAATCTGTACTGGAGAGGGAGGAATGGTTTCTACTAATCGAGCAGACTTAGAGCAGATTATCCGCTCAATAAAATCACATGGCAGAAACCCTAGTTCAGTTTATTTTGATCACATTAGACTTGGTTTCAATGGAAAAACAACTGACATTGCAGCTACATTAGGCCTACCACAGATAAAAAATTTTCAGAATATTTTTTATATAAGAAAGAGAAATCTATATGACTTGCTCGACGCAACAAAAGATCTATCCAAATTTGCTTACTTCAACTCTGAAAATAAAGACGAAGTTGTTTGCCCCCATGCCTTTAGTATAACTTTAAAAGAGCCTCGTCTCAATGCTTCTGCTCTTCGTCATTTTTTGGAAGATAGAGGCATTGAATGTAAAATAAATTTTAGAAGCATGCCTACCCAGCAAAGAGCTTTCAAATCTCTCGGGCATTCCCTAGGAGATTTTCCTGAAGCAGAATATGTAGGAGATAATGGGTTGCACATAGGTATTCATCAATATCTTAAAAGAGAAGAAAATAATGATGACATTAAATACATCTCAGATGTACTCCATGATTATTTCAGTAAATTTCAATAGAAAATTTTAGTCAGTTAGAATATTCTTTATACGATCTTTATAACTTGGATTTAAATAAGACGCTTTTTGGAAAGCTTCTTTCGCTTTTTCAAATTTCTTCAATTGAGACAAAACTTGCCCCAAATTAAAATAAAAATCAGAATTCTTAGGATTGAGAGAAATTGCCATTCTGAAAAATTTTTCAGCGTCATCAAATTTTTTTTCATAAACAGCCACAATACCCAAATGGCTCCAAGTCATCTCATGTTCTTGTAATTCTAAAGAACGCAACAAAAGTGGCTTCGCCTCTATAATTTTATTATTTTTTATAAAGATAATCGCAAGTTCCAGCCAAGAAAGGTGAAAATCTTCATTAAGCCTCAAAGATTCTAATAAATGTTCAGATGCTTCTTTCAGCCTGCCTATAGAATGCAGTTGAGAAGCTATCTGATATTCTTGAAAAAAATCATGTCTTATATTTTTCTTTTCAAGATCTATATACCATTCTGTTCTTTCAATTCCTCTATTTATCAAACCATAATGATGAATAGGTACGTCTGTTTCTCCAATAAGTCCTAGTCCAATTTTCATAATAGAAGGGATTACACTATCATGAACCGCGCCTTCAAAAAATATACGAGGATCATTCTTAAATAGCCTCACCATCTTTCTAGGAACAAATCCAAGAGCAGTCTTACTTTCTTCATATATATCATCGGTGCATGAAGTCCAGCAAAACTCTCCACTTGAATTAGTATAGTTTCTCTGAATCAAATAATATCCAATATACTCATCTTTTCTTGCCAGTTCAGAAAGTCTCTCAATATCTTTATCAGAAATAGTTTCATCTGCATCTAAATTCAAAATCCACTTTTCTTTAGCTTTATCTTTCGCATAATTTTTCGCTTCGCTGAAATTATCTTTCCATATGAAATCAAAAACCCTTGCTCCTAATTTTTCAGCAATTTCCCTTGTTTTGTCAGAAGAGGCGCTGTCCACAACAACAATTTCAGAGACAATCTTAATAACGCTCTTTATACATTGCTCAATAGTCTTCTCATTATTTTTGGTTATTATACATAAAGTTATCATAAATCAAGATAGTAATATATATTTTTAAAGATAATTAAAATAGATAACGCTAATCCTAAAAGAATTTATTTTTTATAGATATTATTATTCCTAAATCATTTCTATCAAATCCTCTAAATAAAATTACAAAGATAATATATAGCAGGCAGAATAATATTCCAAGCAATAAGACAAATAAAGGAGTCAAACTAACAAGATTTTTTATATAGCTTATAATTATCAAAGGAATTATAGACGCAAGAAATATAAGAATCATTTTCCTCCTTAATAGAATAAATGATAAATATTTTTTTACTTGAATAATGTAAATTAAATACAGTGCTATTGATACAATCATCGTAGAAATTGCAGCTCCTTCTATCCCATAAAGAGGTACAAGAAAGATATTAAGAATGATGTTTGAAGAAGCCATACAAATAATATTAATAAGATTTAGTTTAGATTTGCCTATCATAGATAGTAAGTTGCTTGGTACTATCATAAGAGAAATAAATAAACTTCCAATTGTAAGATAGCGTAATGCCTGCTCTGCAACTATATATTCAGCTCCAAATAATAAATTAAGTAGCGCCCCTGGAAAAAGGACCGCTATGATAAGTAAAGGTAAATTGCAAAAGAAAATCCACTTTTGAACCTGCTTGCTTAGTTCTTTAATTAAATTGTATCTTTTGCTCCCATATTCTCTCATGATAAGTGGAAAAAATAATTGCAGAAATATATCAGGCACTAATACTAATAATGATGCTATCGGGATAGCCGCATTATAGAATCCTATTTCTTCAGCTGTTCTGTAAAAACCAATAATAAAAGTATCGCCCCAATATAAAACAGATGATAAGATGCTTAAAAATAATAATGGCCAGGAATATGAAATCAATTTAGAGGTAATATTTCTTTTCATTTTTGTTTTCAAAGAAATAAATTTTTTCATAGAATAGGTAATGCCTTTAACAACAAAATAAGAAGCCAGAACAGTCAAAACGACACTTCCAAGGTAAGATCCAGTTATAGCACCAGAACTTAAGCCTACCCACATAAAGATTAACAATAAGACTAATCTAGAAAAATTTTGTAAAAGATTATTAATAAATGAGTACAATCCAATTTTTTCAAATGAGCGAATAATTACTAAATAGAATTGAGACAATATTCCAAGAGGGATAACAATGCTGAATATTTTTAGAAAAAAAGCCGCTTCTTTTTGATGAAGAATATTGACTGATATATATTCTGCAAAGATAAAAAGTAAAATTGCCGCCATTATTCCGGAAATTAATATGATATTTCTCGTCTTTTTGATAATGTAATTTATTTTTTCAAATTCATTTTTTCCTCGGTACAATGGAATATATCGAGACAAGCCTTCATTAAGTCCAAATCCAAATAAGGAAATGCAAAAAGTTATTACTACAATAGAAAGAGAGTAAAGTCCATAAGTTTCAGGTCCAAAATTCTTAGCAATAATTATTCTGTATAAATAAGTAAATATTTTAGATACTACTATACTTAAAAAAACTATGAATGAAGTTTTCACAATAGCATTAAGAGCAAGATTTAATTTTTTACTAGATTTTATGGAATTCATAATTTTTCAACTCTCCGGTATAAACTAAGAGATCCATATTTTTTTACATAATCAAAATCATCCAGATTTAATGAATTATCAAACGATAATCCATATAATATAGAATCATATTGTGTAGGATCATTATCGCTTTTCTTTAATCCTCCCTCAATCCAAAATTGTCTTCTTTCAGGAATATTAGGCAGAGGTTCGAATCTTTTTTGATATAGAACAGAATTTCCTTCTTTCCATTTTTCATAATCTTGAACGCTCACGAATTCTTTTATTCCTTTACCCCAATAAAAGTGAGCAAGTACTTGGTAATCGTCTGGATTATTTCCAACAACAAATGAATTGCCAGGATATTCTAATGAAATTTGTTCAAGATCTTTTTGCAATTCTATAACTCTATTTGTTTTTTCTAAGTTTATTCCTTCTTGTGTTATTCCAGAAAACTCCACCCCATATAACTGTCCTTTCATACCATACTTTGCTTGAAGCAAATATGGAAATACAAAAGCTATTATAATCACAATTGAGAATAAAAGATAAATTTTGAAATCTTTTTCATTAATTTCTTTAACTAAATATAACATAATTATAGGAGAGATGGCAAGAACATATCTCATTTGGGGATTAAGTAAAAGTAGCAATATAGAAACTGTAAGGAAGATTATTGTTTTTTTATTTTTTGCAATAAATGATGGTTTATATAATCTCCAGAAATAAATAGGAAAGGCCAGGAAAAATGAAATTAATGTTGCTAAATTCAATGAAGAATGTCCATATTCGCTCTGATAAATGCCTCCAAATAAATTTGCAATGCCTGACATAAATGTTTTGATCGTTGTGAAAAATGCAAAATTGAATAAATAACTATCTAAAATCAATCTAGGAAGCAAACCCAGAAAGATCATAATAATAAAAACAGGCACATAATAAAATTTTTTATTCCACATAAAAGACAATGCTAAAATAACACCAAAATATAATACAGTGTCCCAAATAGCCCAGCCTAAACCAATAAATATTCCTGATAATAAAAGACTCTTTAAAGAATCTGTTTTTTCGTATTTTTGCATAAAGAAATATGCCCATAATAAGCAAAGGCTTGCTGCCTGTATAGGATTAATCCACGGAGCCATATACCAGACTATTGGAGAAAGTGTCATCATCCAAGCTACTCTTCTATTTCTTCCACTGATTATATAGGTAGAATAAATAATCAATGCAAGAAATAATAGGCTTGTTGCTTTGAAAAATATAAAATTATTAGTTATATTGACAAAAGGAGCATGCAAGAATCCAAGAAGATAAGAATGTGAAGATCTTATTTTAGCATGATACTCTCCAGCAAAAAATTTAGCCACATCGCTATAATCTCCGATATCAGTAGAGCCATAATATTGTGTGATAAGTGTAATAATAATTAAGATAAAGAAGACTCCAATAATAGCCAAATTCTTATTAAAATTATTTCTTTGTACCAATAATCGTCCAGGAATTTCCATTTACTTGGTATGCTTTTATATCTTTTAAACCTTGGTTTTCAAATAATAAAAGAGCCTCTTTTTTCTTCCAATAATTAGCTATTTTTGGAATAAGCTGGTCAAAAACAATACTATGGACATGCCAGAATCTGAAGCGTGCAATTTGTGCTAGATATAAGCTTTTAGTTTTACTTAATTTTAAATAAATATAAAGAGGCGCTGAAAAGCAATAAGCTAAATAATTCACAATTTTTAATGGAATTCTTGATGTATATTTTCTTATAGGGCTGATGTATTTGACAATCCACTCATTCCCTTCATATCCATAAACCCATATCAAAACTTTTCCGCCTTTTTTTGTCGCCTGTACTAACTGAGCAATTGCCAGCCTAGGATCAGATAAGTGGTGTATAACTCCAATTGAAAATGAAATATCAAACTTATTTATATAATCAATTTTATAAATAGAACCGTAATAAACCACAGAATTTTTATATTTACTCAAATTATCTTGTGCTACTTTGACAGTTCTTTCATCATAATCAAAGGCAAAAACTTCTTTTGCATTATATCGCAATGGCCAGAAGGAATTTCTGCCTATGCCGCAGCCGCCATCTAAAACTTTTTTATTTCTAAAGTCTTCTTTTTTCAAAGGGAAGACCCATTTCAGAAATTGTTCTTCATATTCCGGAATAATACTCCTATATTTATCCCATTCAAATCCAAATCTCTCCGTCGAATCTAAATCAGATTTTAACTTTTTCATTTTCAATATATTGTTTATACCATATCTGAAATGTAATAAGAGACCAAATCTGCCGAGCATAAAACAATGGAGACTTTTTAATTCCATGCATTATATTTTGTATCTCTTTGAAATTAAATATTTTTTGTTTTTCAATAAATTTCTTAGAAAGGAAGTTTTCTTTTAATCCTGCTAATTCATTACTAAGCCAGCTATCTATCGGAACAAAAAAATGTCGCTTTTTTCTCTTTCTTATCTCATCAGGCAAAAGCTCTTTCCCCAATTGTCTTAGAATGAATTTATCTTTTGTAAAACCTTTTAATTTCCATTTTTGAGGAATTCTTGCAGCTAATTCAACCACTCTATAATCTAAAAAAGGCACTCTGCCTTCAACGCCAAAAGCCATAGTATTCTTATCTAGCTTCATTAGTAAATCCTCAACCATTTGCTCTTTAAAGTCAAACATACAGCAGCTGTTCACAATGCCTATCTTATCAATATTTTTAAAATATTTATCAAATTTATTTTCAACTTTAATTTCCTTTACCAAAATTTTTTCTTTTTCTTTTTCATTATATATGGAAATTTGATTTAAGTATTGCTTACTATAATTATTTGTATTATTAAAATTAGAGAATCTTTCAATTCCTTTTTCTCCTAAGGCAGAACTAAATTTAAATCCAAGATTTAGTATTTTTTTTGGAGTTCTATTAATTATTTCAGGTATAACTTTTCTAGCTCCTAATGGAATTTTTCTCAAAATTCTATCATGAATTTTCATAAATTTATATTGAGGATATCCAGCAAATATTTCATCAGCTCCTTCTCCAGTTAGAATAACTGTGCAGTATCTTTTAGCGAATTTGGATAGTAAATATGTAGGTATACAAGTAGGATCAGAATTGGGTTCGTCAGATTGATAGATTATTTCTGGCAGACTTTTTATAGCCTTTTCATTTATTGATAATTCACGATGCTCAGTATTTAACTTTTCTGAAGAAAATTTGGCTTCTCTCAATTCAGAATTATCATTTTCAAATCCGACTGAAAAAGTTTTTATTTTTAAATTTGAATATTTTTTCATAAGTGCTACAACCGTAGCCGAATCCACTCCTCCAGACAAATATGCTCCAAAAGGCACATCACTCATTAATCTTGCTTTTACAGAGTCGTTTAGTAAAGATTTTAATTCACTAAGATAATAATCATAATTTTTGTTTTTATCTTCCATGAATAATATATCCCAATATTTTTTTATATAAATAGAATTTTTTCTAATATCATAAGTAAGATGATGTCCGGGCATTAATTTTTTTATTCTTTTAAGCATAGTTTCTTCTCCAGTATTTGCTCTCAAAGTTAAAAAATAACTCAAAGCTTCTGGATTTACCTTTCTTTTTATTTCCCTGTCTACAATTATCCCTTTAATTTCCGAACAGAAAATAAACTTTTTCCCGTTAAAATAATAATAAAGGGGCTTTATGCCTATTCTATCTCTGGCAATAAAAAATAATTTATTTTTTACATCATAAATACAAAAGGCGAACATGCCTTGAAGTTCTTGCAGCATATCTTCGCCTTTCTCTTCATAAAGATGTATTAATATTTCAGTGTCTGTGTTTGATCTAAATTCATGCTTTTTTTTCAGATTTTTCTTAATCTCTTTATAATTATATATCTCGCCGTTAAAGATAATCCATAACGTCTCATCCTCGTTAGGCATTGGTTGATTGCCAGAACTTGATAAATCTAATATAGACAGTCTTCTATGGCCTAAACTTACATCTTTATCAAAAAACTTTCCAAATTCATCAGGCCCCCTATGCTCGATTTCTCTTAATCCTTTTTCAAGCAAGCCTTTATCTTCCCAATTAAATCCTATAATCCCGCACATAAATTAGCAGAGCGTATTTCCGCTTATAAATCTTGTTCAGAAAACAAATAATAAGAAGTTTTATCCATCATTAATCGCTTTTAATACCTGTTTTAAGCTTTATTTTTTTTCAATAAATTCAACACTCTGAATAAGATAATCTGTTTGGCTTCTCCACGGCCATGTTGTAATTGGTTCAATATAATTGACTTTAACTTTAACTCCAGATTCTATGCAAGTTCGAATTTTCTCTGCAAGCTCTCCAATATTCTCGCCATGTCTTGCTTGATTGTCGAGACTGAAGTTCCAGGCTCCGGCAAAATTACCTTGGCTTACAAAATTACCTTGGCGTACTATACCTTCAAAGGCCATTTGTCCCTCATATGTTTTCCAGATTAAACCTTTTTCACTGAACTTATTTATCATTCCGCTTCTAGTTCCTTTAGAATATTCATAATTATTAAATAATAAGTTATATCCTCCCCATGCTGTAGTCACTATTAAAAAACCACCAATAGACAAAGTTCTAGCATATCTACCAAGCATAGTTCCTACTTCTATATCATCACTAATAGATGGAAACCATTTTTCTCTAAATGTTTCTTCCATTATCTTTCTATAAACAGGCCGTATTTAAATCTTTCTATTATGTAATTACTTTATAGTTTATTACTGTCTAACTTAAATCGCGTTAGCACGCAAAACCATTAACACCAGAACATTTAAAAATAATACTTCAACTATACTTAAAGTGTCAAGAACCATACAGTGAAGTGTATGGTGTGTCTGGTTCTTGAGCCTGCTCAAGAATTGTTTTTGCTTTTTCACGAGTTAAAACAGGGAGTTTACGCAAAAAATAATTCTTGACATATTAATATAACATGGGAGCAAAAACTAAGAAAATTAAAGCTGCAGGGAAGTTTAGCGGAGGAATAGGAGTCAAGGCTAGAAAAGAATTCAATACTATTGAAGCTAAGCAGAGAAAGAGGCAGATGTCTCCTTTTTATCCAAAAGCTCGAGCCATACGCATCGCCGCAGGCATATGGAAATGTTTAAAAACCGGGAAAATATTCTCAGGGCATGCTTATTATCTTGAAAATAGAGAATAAAAATTTATTTAATCAATGAGAAAATTAGCATTAGAAGCACGATTTAAATATAGACCAGGAGCACCGCGTAATTCTCAAGAAATAGAAGACAGACTCTATGATGCTATTCACGGCAGATCTAGGAAGAATCTTAGAGAAATAGCAGCGAGCTCCCATACATCATCTTCAGAAGTAAGGACTAATAAGAGAGATAACCTCCCCTTATATATGTTTAAAGGGAATCTTTCAGCAGAAATAGGGCCTATTGCATTAGAAGATAATATATATACAAGGAGCGATAAAGATGCTCTTCGTATTGCCAAAAAAGTGGCAAGAAAATATAACTCTATCGAAGGCTATGCAGTTTCATTCAGAGTTTATAACCCACGCGGAAAGTATATTGGGTTCGTATCAGTTAATAAGAAATAAACGCGAGCGATAGCGAAGCGTAAATATTTCGTAGTGGTTTAAGCGGAGCCCAACCTCAAATCAATCAAGAAGTTTACTTTTCGTCTAATCGTACAAGTTGAACGAAGTTTTTGTCTATTGTTAAACACATAAATGAGCAAAAACTTAGGCTAAATCTCGTTTCGAACTCAGAGAACAATTATGGAATAATTGAGAGATTTACCGCTCAATGGAGATTAAACGGCTCCGCAGGATTCAGGCTGTGCACGAAGCACCCCGAAGGTTGTAATTTGTTCATAGATCTGCTCCGTAGCGTGGTTGCTTTTTCACTTGCTCAACTATTGTTTTTTGTGGGGTCGGCGAGGAAGTTTTTTAATTATCTTTTCCAAACTCTCTTAGTTAGTTCCTTTCCATGCTCAAATCTAGTTTTTTCATCAACCTCACAATGAATTTGCCAATTTTTATCATATCCATATTCATAGCCTTTTATATATAAGCTAATAGTTTCATTATTTTGGATAATGTACCTTCCTCCCTTGCCGCCTCGGTCTATTCTTCCTCCAAAAGCTCTATCTCCTATCATGAACCAGCCGCCTCGAAGGTTACCTATACCTCCAGAATCATAAGAAACACGAACCTCGTGACCTTCGCAAGGGACTGCAAAGCGGTTTAAATTCCAATGAGATCCTTTTACAAAACCATGTTCCTGTAAAAATCTATCGGCAGTGAAATCTTCATCTCCCCAATTAAGATATGGGTTTGTTTCAAGTTCAACCATTTTAACACGAGCATTATAAAAAGCCAATCTTTTATCTGCCATAAACAACTCCTACGTATCTATCAAGTGCTTCTTTCAATTCAGAAGCGGAAGCCTTTCCGTTTGCTTCCTTTGCCCCATTAAATAAGCATTGCCCTATTAAAGCGAGTCCTTTTCTGGTATCTGTACCAGAAAACATTAAAACAGGTATTTTGGGAGTCAAATTATTAAGTTCTTTCATTATTTCAAGACCGTACCCTATTTGAGGGTAAAAATCAAGATCCAAAAGTATAGCTGAGGGATTTAGCTGTCTTACTCTTTGCACAACCTTATTTTTATCATAAGCTTGACCGTTCCACGCATCTTCAAGCTCAAACTTATACCCTTGCACCTTTCCATCACCATACCTATCTTGAATTATAGGAAAATCTGATTTTCCCCATTGGTCATCTACGACTAGAACAACCCCTTCTATCTTCTGTTCAAGATTTTCTGTCTTTTCCATAAAAGAAGTGGTAACAAGTCTCTTATAAATTATACTTACCCCTATTGGGAGTATTAAATAGAAGGTATTATAAACTAAAAAACTTAATCAAAAATATGGATACATCAATTTTAAAGGAAATTGGATTTAGTGATAGGGAAATAAGAGTTTACATTGCTCTATTAGAGATAGGCAAAAACACTGCTGGGCCAATTGCTGTTAAAGCCCAACTATCGCAGACAAAAGTCTATGAAGCATTAGGAAAACTCATAGAAAAAGGTTTGGTATCTTACATAGTTATATCGAAAACAAAGCATTTTCAGGCAATAGAGCCTAAGCAAATACTTTCATTAATTGATGAAAAGAAAGAGAGATTTAAAGAAATTCTAGAAGAGTTAGAAACAAAGCAAAAGTTCGGAAAAGAAAAACAGACGGCAATAATTCATGAAGGATATAAATCTGTTAAACTCTTATTTAATTCGATAGTTTCTCAACTGTCTAAAAAAGACTATTATTATGCATTCGCACTTAAAGAAGCCTATAAATCAAATTCTGCACCAGATTTTTTTGCAAGTATTCATAAAGCCCTACAAGAAAGAAAGATAACTGACAAAGCTTTAGCAAGTGATGAAATAAAAGATGAAATAAAAATAAATTATAAAGATAATCTTAATATAAAGTTAAGATTCATCAAAGAAAACCTTCCAGTTGGGGTAGTAATCGTTCCAAAGAAGATTATCCAATTAAGTTGGGGGGAACTTCCAACAGCAATAGAAATAGTCTCTACAAAGATTTCAGAAGATTATAAAAAATTCTTTGAAGATATGTGGAAAACTGCAAGGACATAATTTCTTTGAGCGAAATGAAAAGCTATCTGTAGCTGAAAGCGACCCCGAGCCGACCCTGTTTTTTTTCATTTAGCGCGCCACTATTGGGTGGGTGAACAACTTCCGATATTATAATACTTCTGGAAATTTTGGTTAAGCATGATTAGACGCCGAATGGTGTAATGTTTTTTGAGACAGCTTAACCGAAGCAAGCAATTAAGATTGAAGGTTTGCCGAAGGCAAATCCGAGTGCAACGAGGATAAATTAGACTTTCTTTTAATCCTACGCTGTAAAAGAACTTTCAAAGGCAATTTTAACAAAGAAATGTTTAAAATGGTGGAAGCACTATCTCTAACATGAATTTAATCTTTGAAGTGATTGATAAAAGAGGCAAGAAAGTCAGACTAACAAAAGAGCAGTGGTCAAAAATTA